>PMBP01000338.1 GCA_003152975.1 Phycisphaerales bacterium
GGTGATATGCAGGTCGGAGCCGCCCATCTTGATGCAGGCCTCCAGAAGCCGATCGATCTGTAGCTTCGATTCTTTAAGCACCGCCATAATGATTCGCTATCCTTCCTGAAACCTTGATCGCATTTCTTTTCATATCCCTCGAATGTCCACACTCCCGATCCGTTATGACTCGTCCATCACCAGGCCTTCGGCCTGGGTAACCTGAGCGATTTCCTGGGGAGTACTGATTCCCTTAAAGACCTTGATCCGACCGTCCATCAGCAACGATTTCATTCCGCTGGCCAGGGCGGCCTTTCGCAGGGCACTGGCCGTAGCCCGCGAGAACGCCAGTTCCCGGACATGGGTCGTCATTTCCATCATCTCAAAGACGGCAATTCGACCGCGGAAACCGGTATTGTTGCACCGGGAACAGCCAACGGACTTGTAGATGGCGTGATCTTTGAGATCCTCCGGGCGGATACTTAACAGCCGCAAGTAATGGGGATCCGGGTTATCATCGATGGCCTTGCATTCCTTGCACAGAACGCGGACGAGCCGCTGGGCCATAATTGCCTGAATGGAACTGGCCACCAGGAAGGGCTTGACGCCCATATCGATCAATCGGGTGATCGCGCTGGGGGCGTCGTTGGTGTGCAGGGTACTGAAGACCAGGTGGCCGGTGAGGGCCGCCTGGATGGCGATTTCAGCAACGAGACCATCGCGGATTTCGCCGATGAGGATAATATTGGGGGCCTGACGCAGCATTGAACGGAGAATTTTGTCGAAGGTCAGGTCGATTTCGGTGCGGACCTGGCATTGGTTGATTCCGGTGATGTTGTATTCGACAGGATCTTCGGCCGTGATGATTTTACGATTGGGCCGGTTGAGCTCCTGCAGGGCGGAGTACAGGGTGGTTGTTTTTCCGCTACCGGTGGGTCCCGTCACGAGGAAGATGCCGTTGGGCCGGCGGATAATCTGCGTGAACCGTTCGTAATCTTCCGCCTCGAACCCGATGGCCTGGATACCGATATTGACCGAATCGGGCCGCAAGATACGAAGCACCGTGCTTTCCCCGTGATAGGCGGGAAGACAGGACACACGAAAGTCGATATCCTTGCTATCGACGGTTCGCTTGATACGGCCGTCCTGGGGCAGGCGGCGTTCACCGATATCCATTCCGGACATAATCTTGATACGGGCGATGACGGGGGCCTGCATGGTTTTGGGGATGTTGTCGCGTTCGGAGCAGACGCCATCCACGCGATACCGTACGCGGACGCGGTCGGACATCGGCTCGATGTGAATATCGCTGGCCCGCATGCGGACGGCTTCGTCGATCATCAGGTTGACGAGGCGGACAATCGGGCCTTCGTCGTCGGTCTGAGCGGCCTCGGCCTTGCGGATTTCAGCTTCGAGGTTATGGCCTTGAGCCCTCAATTCGTCCGTGGTGGCGTCGATACTGCTGCGGACCTCGTCCATCGTGTGCAGGATGTGGGTACGGATCTTGGCGGGGCTGGCCAGACAGCATTCCAGTTCGGCGTTGAGGCGGAACCGCAGCAGGTCCAGCATATCGAGGTCCAGCGGATCGCTGATGATGATTTTGAGGCGGCCGTCCTCCTTGCCGAGGGGAAGAACATAATGCTTTCTGACCAGTTCCTCCGGGATCAGCTTCATGGTGCTGGCGGAAATCTGGACCTTGTCCAGATCGATATACTCCATCCCGAACTGTTGGGCAAGGGCCTGCATGACCTGATCTTCGGTCAACATCCCCAGGGAAACCAAGGCCTCGCCGAGGCGTTTGTTCTCCGCCTTGGCCTTCTTGAGGGCCTTGACCAAACCCTCCTTATCGACCAGCTTGTTGCGGTACAGGATCTCGCCGAGATGTTTGCGCTGTTTGGCCATAACCTCTTACGAATTCGGTATCGGATCTATCGTAAACAATGTTGTATATCATAGCCGCAAGTGAAGGTCAACCGTTCATTTGCAGCCGAACCAGATTCAATGCCGCCAAGGCGGCCCGGTTGCGAATCATCGCACGAGATTGCGGAAATTGACACTTCTGGACGATCGTCTGATCGGGGGTTTGTACACCTATATATACTAATCCCACCGGTTTTTGTTCCGTGCCGCCATCGGGGCCGGCAATACCGGTCACCGCGAGGGCGAAATCCGCCCCGGACTTTCGCCGGGCCCCTTCGGCCATCGCCCGAACCACCGGCTCGCTGACAGCCCCGTATTGGGCCAGCAGAGCCGGATCGACGCCCAGTTCGGACTGTTTGGCCTGATTGCTATAGGTAACCCAGCCGCAGGACAAGTATCGGCTGGAACCGGGGATATCGGTCAGCATCTTGGCAATCAGGCCGCCGGTACAGGATTCGGCGACGGCAAGGGTCTTTCCGGCCGCTGCCAGCCGGGCCCCCACAACTTCGGCAAGGGTCTGGTCATCCCGGCCGTAAACCCAATCGCCCAAGATTTCACAGAGAGCTGTTTGATCCTTCTGGATCATGACCTCCGCGGATGGGCGATCGGGGGCAGTTGCTACGATATGCAGGGTAATTACAGCATCGGAGACGGTGCAGTTGATCAGGGGATTTCGGCCCCGCAGCATGAGGTTGCCAAGTTTTTCGGCAATCATGGACTCTCCGGTCCCGAAGCACTTGAGGCGGCGGCTGACAACAACTTGCCGGTCCGTCAATTCGGCCAGCCGGGGGACGAGAAAATCGGTGAACATTACCTTCATTTCCGACGGAACCCCGGGCAGGCAGAATATCCGGACTTTGTCCTTACAGGCCAACATTCCGGGGGCGGTACCCGTGGAGTTCGGGATCGCCTCCGTTCCGGCCGGCAGATAGGCCTGAATCCGGTTTTTTTCAACCATGGGGAAATTCCGTCGGCGGAAAAAGGCGGCGATGGACTCGAAAAGTTCCGGCTGGAATTGAAGCTCGACTCCGAGATACTGCGCCAACGATTGACGAGTCAGATCGTCATCGGTCGGCCCCAGGCCGCCCGTGGTGATGACGATGTCGGCTTTGGAGACGGCCAGACGCAGCGACTCGACGGTATCGGCGATTTCGTCGGGGACGGTCAGGACACCAATGGTCGGGATACCCTGTTCGGCCAATTGACCGCTGATCCAGGCGGCGTTGGTATCCACCGTCAGGCCGGATAACAGTTCGTTTCCAATGCTGAGAAGAAATGCGCGGCCCATATTCATTCGAGTGTGATTATGGCCTTGACGACGCCATCCCGGTACCCGGCGACGAGATCGAAGGCCTCCTGGGTCTTTTCAAACGGGAAATGATGCGTCACCATAAAGTCGATGTCGGCCTTGCCCGAGGCGATCCAGTCGATGGCGGTTTGCGGACAATGATTCTGGCGGCGGACATTGATAACGGTCAGTTCCTTACGACGCAACTTATCGATGCTAAAGCTGATCCGGTCCTCCCGGGGGATACCGATGAGCATGAGCGTGCCGCCGGGCCGAAGCAGATCCAGGGCCTGATCGATCGTGGCCTGCTGACCGGCACACTCATAGACAACATCCAGACCCAGCGATTCGGATTGCAGGATACCGCGAACGATGTCCTCACGGTCGGGATTGCCACCCCAGGCGGCCCGGGCCTTGCGGGCGATCTGGACACGGGCGTCGATTTTGTCGGTGATATAGACGGCCCGAGCGCCGACGATCCGTGCGGCCTCCATGCAACTGAGGCCGATGGGGCCGGCGCCCAGAACACCCGCCGACATTCCCGGGGCCATCCGTGATTGCTTGACGGCATAGACACCGATGGCAAACGGCTCGCAGAGAACACCCTGATCGGGCGTCAGCTTGCCGTGGGTGGGGAAACAACATTCCTGGGGCATGACGATAAAGTCGCACAGGCAGCCCTCGAGTTGGCCGGGGCAACCAAGAAATTTGAGAGTTCGGCAGGTGTTTTCGCGGCCGGACTTGCACTGATCGCAGGCGTGGCAGGACACGGCCGGCTCGATGATGACCGGCTGGCCGACCTGAACGGATCGAACCCCCCTGCCAACCTCGACCACTGTTGCGGCACATTCATGGCCAACCCGAAAGGGATACTGGACGACTTGCGATCCGATCCGCCCGGTCTCATAGTAGTGGACATCGCTGCCACAGACGCCGACGCGATTGATCTTCAGCAAAACTTCGTTATCGTTTCGAATTTCCGGCCGGGGCACTTCCCGTAATTCCATCCGCC
>PMBP01000197.1 GCA_003152975.1 Phycisphaerales bacterium
ACTTCTTTGGTGGCGGTGTTGATATTGATCCGCCCCGGAAGGGGACGCGGGGCATCCCCGGTCGCGGGATCATAAGATCGGTTGAGAAAACCGACATGCCCCAACAATTCCGGGGCGGATTCAATATCCGTTCTAACATCACCCTCTTTCGAAGCCAGACCCACAAAATGCGTGATGGCATTGGGATCGGTGGCGGAAATCCATTTGCTGCCGATGGTCAGAATCTTTTCAAAATCGCCGAGAGTCGCGATAGGCCGGATGTCGGCCGTATTGCCGTTGTTGTCCGCGACGGGCATCTGGTAACCCTTAGCCGACGGAATATCGATCCCGTTGGCGCTTCCCAGCGTTTCGCCGCCATTGTCGAACAGCATCTCTTTGGAATTGGCGAATTTCCACGCCTTGTCGTCGCGTTTTTGGGTATGGGTACCATCGACCAACAGCGGCGCAATCTGTCCCGGTTCGGTCTGATCGACTGTCAGGAAGGTCCGGCCGCCCACCCCATCCGGAACGGGCCGTTGAAGCAATATCACATCCTTGGTGACAAAACCATTGACACCACCGGCCAATTGCGGCCATTCACAGGTTGGGGTCGCGTTGGGCAGCGCCCCCCAATTGATATTTCGAAGGACAAATCGTCCCGGGGCCTTGGGGGTCCCTTTGGGGACGGTACTGTTGGCCGCGGTAAAGGTAAAGGTTCGCGGCGAACTCTTGGGATTGCCCGCAATGATTTTCCACCCTTCGAGGCGGATGTCCTGATCGTATGGATTCACGAATTCGACCGCAAAACGCCCAATGCCGCTGGCGGAAAAGGTACAGTACAGTTCGGAGATAAACGGCTGGCGTTCGTATCCATAGATCGTCAGTGGGCCGGTTTTTGTTTTGTTATTCTGATAGAGGCCGAAGGCAAATTCCGGCTGGGTGGACAGATCCAGAGAAGAACTGCCGCCGGAAATCGGACTGGCTTCGCGAAGCAACGCCATGACCAGGGCTTCGGTGATAAATGTCGGTTCCGGACTTTTTTGGTTTCCAAATTGACTCTGAAAGAACGGCCCCTGAGTGGCGGCATCGGTATCGTCCAGGTAGTCGATCAGGTTGGCGACGGTCTGGGCGGCCTTGACGGCGGCCTTGCCCAGCAGGACCTTGGGGCCGTCAAACGGGGTGGGGGTGGCCGGATCGTCCAGATCGGCGAGGATCGCAGCGTTGCCGGCGGCCTGATTGTCGTGCATTAGGTAAGATGCCCGCAGGGAATAAAGCAGACGCAGGACCGTTTCGCGGATCACATAGACTGGGGGATTGGCCTTTGAAATGGGCTTAAGCCCGACGATCACATCGCGGGTACTGACCACCGAACCATTGTCCGGCCAGATAAGCATCCGCGTCAAACGATAGTCCAAGTCCTTCTGCGATCGTTGCGTGGTGTTGGTTTCGGCCAGCCACGCCTGCCTCATCCGTTCGACCGCCGGTTCCAGGACCGGATCGCGGCCGGAGCGAATGTTGCGGTCGNNTAGAGCGGAAATCAAGCTTATCTTCCTGATCAAGATTTGGAGCCGAAGGGGGAAAATAGGCGCCGCTTTTATCATCGAAGTTTGCCGAGTTCATCCGGATCTTCCATGCATCAAAGGAAGTGCGGGTATAGTTTTTCCCACCGACGGTAAATTGTTCTTTGACTTCGTCTGTACAGGGAACTTGTAAGACCGCATACACCCCCCCGCCACCAACGCCAGGCACACCGGCATCGAAGGTGTAATTGGCGACATCGGGCCGTTCAAAGCGGGCCTCAAAGGCGGTCGTCAGCAGGACCCGATTGCGGATTTCCAACTCGTCGGACAGTTCGAACAAATGATACCAGAGATCCAAACTGGAATTGTCATATCGATTCCACCACGCGGGATTCTCGATCTGCATGATGACACGGTCGTGATACTGCTGGACGGTATCGAGAGTGCCGTTTGGTTTGGCCATTCGGGCCCTGCGGATACGGTCGGCCAGTGGAGCATCCTTGGCTGGATCGTACGGAGTGGAATTATCTCGATCGCTTCCGCGGCGGAACCGTTCGTAATCCACCTCCGAGAGGTATTGCCCCTCGCTGGCGGGATCTTGCTTGAAGGCGGTGTTGAGATTGAGCATGGCGCAGTTGTCGATGATCCGCACGGCCGAATAGAGCGGTTGGCCTTTGGCGGAACTGATGTTGGGGAGCTTGACCCACACGCTGTCCCAGACCCCGTCGCCGTCGGCATCGGAGACAATTAAATTATTATTCGGAAGGCGCGGCCACGGTCCACCATCACTGGCACTATACAGATCTGGACCCACCGTCATACCAACCACCCAACCGCCCAGACCCAGCGAGAAATTGCTGACGATTCCGAATACATCGTAATACAGATCGGACAAACGCCGCCAATCCACAACATCGTCCCGTATATTGTCGGGCGTACCGGCCGGATCTCCATTCTCTGTCGAAAGGGACGAAAGCCAACGATCCTGATCCCCGGCGAAATCGAACGCCTCATTCATGACAATCCCATACGAATCCTTACATGTCCCATCCGCCAATTGCGCCTTGCGATCAGGTCCGAAGAGGTCATCGACGAGGACCTTATTGATACGATCAACGACGGAATCGACGCCGGCCGACAGGTCGCGATCGACATTGGCCGAGAGACTGGTGGCCTGTTCGATCCGCGAGGCCAGGATGAACATCAGGCCGATCAAGCTCAGCAGGACCGTGAGCACGACGACGAGGATCATCGCCGATCCGGGCCGGCACATCGATCGTGCGTGAGGGGGATTGTCGTTTGCAGGAATCATGGCTGTTGGCCCGCCGTTACTTCAAATAGATGATATGCGTAAAGGTCTTACCGTTTTTGAACACGCCGTGCGAATCGTAGAGGGTAAAGGTGAACTTCAGGGCCCTTCCGATTCCGCCCATGGTCGGGTCGGCGCTGAAATCGGAACCCATACCCGCCAGGCTTGGCGACCACGATAACCATTTCGAATTGAGCTGATTGCCGGTGAAGAAGAAATCCATCCCCGCAATGGAACCGTCCGAATTGCGAATGATGTCCGGATACCACCGCTGCTGGCCATTGTGCCAACTCTGAATCGAAAACTCGCCGACGCCCTCGCACAGAAGCATGTGGATATTCTTGTTCAGTGGATCGACCGCGCGAGGATCGACCGATAGCCCGCCTCCGGTCGCATTCCCATTCCAAATGGAAACCCCGGTCATCCGCGATAAAACCAGACCCTTATTGGACATCTGATTGAGTCGATCCATATAGAGCCATTGCAGAATCGAGAGGTTGATGTACTCAAATCGTTGAATAAAGCTCGGCGAAAAGGCGGTCGCGAGATTTCCGGTCGACAGCGTGGGGTTGACATACAAGGGGTAGGTTAGACCGGTGGTCGGGTCCGGATCGCCGACCAGTTCGCGATCTGACGCCAGGATGTGCTGGCTGCGAGCCAGGATGCGGGTCCGGGGCGACTGATCTTTGGCCGCCGTTCCCGCCGAATTGTTGGCCGGCATGTAACAGATCAACGCCATATCGCCCTGCACGAGTTTGCTGGTGTTCCGGACCAGAGTGGGTACCGAAACCGGGATGATCTGATCCGGATTGGATGGTGGTTGGGGGCTGTACGACTGAAAATTGCCGTTGGCGAAAAACACCACCCGATCGAAGCGACCGTAATGATGGACACTGGCAGGCGGCGTGGTCAATGGCAAGGCATTGCCCTGAGCATCCATCGGCACGGGAACCCAGACCATCGTCATTTCGGCCTGTTCATTGAGACCCCGGAAGTCGGCGTCGAGCTGGTTGACGATCGCCCGCAGTTTTCGCGTCACTTGGCCGGTGGCGTCGGCGCGGCGATGGGCATCGACGGCCATTTTGAAGACCATTCCGGAGATCGCCATCATGGCCACCAGCAGGGCCATGGCCACCAGCAGCTCGAGGATCGTGAACGCCTTGTTGGGATATCGTCTCACGGCGACCTTTCTACAATTGACCCTGATAGACGCCGACACAGGGATTGCGGCCGACGACCTTCGGCGGGGTAGCGCCGCCCGCCGCCGAAGCCGACTGCGCCGGGGGAACGACCCAGACCCATCGCTGATAAGGAGGAGCTGTCGGAGAGGCATTCTCCACCAGTAACATGCCGTCGCCGTCGGAAGGAACGACGGTGGCGGGATTGTCGTCGCTATCGAGGGGGCGGAAGAGGGTTATTTCCCCCAGATCGGCCGTATTGGGATAACGAACCTCCATAACCCGCATGAGCCGGCCGTACCGATCGTCCAGCAGGATCGCACCTTTGGAGATGTACGGGGCCTGGGTCTTGTCAACGGCCGTAAGCTTCTGGAAGTAGTAGGTCCAGCGGATACCCTGCAGATACCCAATATGGGAGCCGGTGACCGTCTGGAGCAGCACGGGCACGGGCGTGGGGTACTCCGAACCGGACCAGGTATCGGTGATCGGAGCCACCAAATCGATGCCGGCCACCCGATTGAAATTGAACTGGGGATAACGGGCCCCCTCGCCGGCCATGCGGCTGACAAAGATCGTGACCTGGATCTCGGTAGAGGTCTGATCCAGGCGGCGGCACAGGGCCGACCAGAAATACCGCTGGGGGTCTTCGGGATTGGTCCTAATTTGCGGATTGGCCGGAACCGTATAATCGAAGGACGCGGTGGAAGGATACAGGGATTCGTACTGAAAATAGCGTTCGAGGGCAAGGGGATTTGCCGAGAAACTCGGATTGCTTTGATAGGTCAACGAAAGCTGCGTCAGCGCCGTCGAAGAAATGAAGGAGGAGGCATTCGCGGAAATTTGATACTGGGCCACGCTGATACCATCATAGGGGACATGACGATCATAGGGCAGCAGGGTCGGATCGTCGATGCCATAGAGATGGATCTTGGCCATGGCCTCCTCGGAGGCGACCACGCCGATCGTCCGCTCGGTGGCGACGGCGGTGAGCTTGACGCCGACAGGGAAGGTCCCGGCAATGAGCAAAAAGCCCACCAGGAGGATCCCGGCGGCCATGAGGACCTCCGTCAGCGAGAAACCGGGTTTGAACGCCGTTGGGCTCATGGGTTTTTCCTCATTGCAGGCCCACCATTTCGCCGGTGCTGGGATTGACAAAGTCCAGCGGCAGGGACTTGATGTAGAGCGACCATCGTTTTGCCATGGGGACAGCATTGAACTTTTTCTTGTCGTAGATCACGAAGGTGTTGCGGCTGGGCTCCTTATACAGACCCATGGCTGAATAGTTGTCCTGATAGAATATCCGTTTTGGCGGATTGACATTCGCGGCCCTATCGACATTGGGCTGCGTGTTGAAGATATCATCCTGGCTCGGTTCATAGTTCATGGGTGGCGGCGGAACAAATTTAATATCTCGCACCATGACCTGGACATCGTGGGTAACGAGATGGCCTTCTTTGGAAAAAACGATTGAAAAGGTCGTCGTATTCCTCAACGCGACATCCCCCAGTTTGCTCGGATCCAGAATGGAATCGTCCGCGATCGATTCTTCCCTGGGTGGGGACAGGTTCGGGTTATACCAGATCAGGTCCATCACGCCGATGGATTCGGGGAGCTTCATGGGCTTTCGGTTTTCGACGGCGCGAAAGCCGCTGGCCAGGCCCGTCGCATCATAATCATAGCGAATCAGGAT
>PMBP01000143.1 GCA_003152975.1 Phycisphaerales bacterium
GGCGGCCGAGGCACTGGGCAAGGTTGGTGACGCCCGGGCCGTCGAGCCGTTGGTCCGCGCGATGCGTTTGGGCGATGAGGCGCTGCAGAAGTCCGCGGGTGCGGCGCTGGGTTCGATGAAGAGCCCGGCGGTGATGCGGCGATTCCAGATAGACCTGGTCTCGAAGGATTCGGAAGTCTGCATATTAGCTATTCAGGACCTGGGATATATTGGTACCGACGAGGCCGTAAAACTGCTGGGCCAGGCGGCCGGACGGACGGAGGTGCCGATCGCCAAAGAGGCGATCGTCGCGCTGTGTAAGACCGGAAAGCCCACGGCGATTCCATATCTTTCGAAGGCGGTATCGAATCCATTCCTTCGTCAGGAGGCCCTGGAGGGCATTTTCGCGATCGACCATCCGGACACGGTACCGGTCCTGATCCAACTGTTGAGCAGCAAGAGTTTTGTCGAACGGCAGAAGGCGGCCGTGGCGCTGGGCCGGAAGAAGGAGCCGCGGGCCGTCGAGCCGCTGATCGGGCTCTTGAAGGCCAATGATACGCCGGTGATGAAGGAAGCCATTGAGGCCCTGGACGAGATCGGCGACAAGAAGGCCGGATCGGCCCTGATCGAACTGGTCAACCAGCCGTTTGTCGGCGAGCAGGCCCTGATCCTGATTCGGAAATGGAACTGGCAGCCGCAGACGGTCCGCGAAAAATGTCTGTGGTTCATGGCCAACAAGCAATGGGCCGAGTGCGCCAAGCTGGGGCCGGAGGCGGGCGATCTGCTGCTGGAGGAATTGAAGAAGTCCAACTCCGGCGATGTGGCCGAGGCGATGGCGTCGATGAAAGATACGCGGGCCGTGCCGATCCTGACGGCGGCTCTGGCCGAATGGCGGGCGGGGGCCAAACATGTCAAGGCCCTGGAGGCACTGGGGTGGAAGGCCGACTCGTTCGACAAACAGGTCCAGCGGGCGGCCGCACTCCAGGACATGACGGCCCTCAAGAAGTTTTGGAAGCAGGACGATCGGATGCAACAGATGATCGAGAAGGTGTTGAACTCGACGGAGGTCACCGGATTGTCCGGCGTGGCCAGCCTGATTATCACCCTGCGGCTGACGGAGATGGTGCAGCCGCTGGCGGGAAAATTGTCAACGGGGACCGAGACCCAGCAATGGTCGCTGGCCAATCAATTTCTGCAAAGCAAAAACGAGACCCTGTACAACGCTGCCAAGTCCTGGGCCGACAGCCATGGCTACCGCGTGATCGAGTTTCGCATTCCCGGCCCGTCGGACCGGTGGTAGGATCCACCGGCGACAATCGAAAAGCAATCTCATTTGCGTGGAGATTTGGTATGGACTGCAAAAAAGACAAGAATCAGAAGTTCTGCACCTGCAGCTACGATCCCTGTTCGCGCAAAGGGGTCTGCTGCGAATGCCTGCAATATCACCTGCGGAGCCGCGAGCTTCCCGGCTGCTGTTTTCCCGGCGCGGTGGAAAAGACCTACGACCGCAGCTTTGAGGCGTTCGCCAAGGCGTGGAGTTTGTAGGGTCGATTCCGCCGCCGGTTAGCGATTGAGGATTTCGTCGGGGGTGGAGAGTGACCCGGGGGGGAAGCGGGAGAGGATTTCTTCGGCGAAGGCCGACTGGCCCATGGCCTCGGGGCTGTGGGAATCGGAGCCGAAGACGAGCTTGACGCCGGCGTCGAGGGCGATTTTATAGATTACATGCCACCTTTGGCGATAATAGTCGGATAGCCGTGAGCCGGTCAGTTCGTTGATTTCCCAGGCGATCCGGTTTTTTGCCGAGACCTTGGCGGCCTCGGCCAGTGTCATCAGCACCTCGTCGAACCAGTCGTCCAGATTCACCGCGGCGGCCACTATGCGGGCCGGATGGGCCAGCGTGTGGATTTTGGGATTGGAGACCACACCCAGCAGGGCCGTCCTCCACAGCTTGAGGAAATCCTCGGGGGGCATCGTGCAGTCGTCGGGCGAATGCGGATAGTTACCGACCGTCGGCACATAGTGAAAGCCCGCGATGACATAATCGCAGGCGGACAGTTCATCGGTCACGAGACGGCCGTCGCCGAAATCGCCATCGACATCCACCTCGGCGCCGACGATAACGCGGCAGCGATGGCTGCATTGCGACAGCTCGGCGCGGATGGCCGTCAGCAGGGGAAGGCCCGTCGCGGCGTAGAGGTGATCGGTGATCGCGATGGTTTCCAGGCCCAGCTCGTCGGCGCGGCGGACCAGGACCTCGACGCTCATGCCGGGGGCATGGCCGCAAAACTCGGTATGGATGTGCAGGTCGTAGGGAATCATGCTACCGGCTCCACCATCGCGATGCTGTCGGGGTCCATGGGAACTTTAATGCGGGTCTTGACGCGGAACATCAGGTATATCCCGACGATCGCCGCCAGGAGGTATCCGACCGGAGTGCCGTAAACGATTCCGTCAAGGCCGTAAGTTTGAGCGACGGGTCCCAAGGCCATCACGATGATATTGGCGACGCCCCAGACGCCGCCGACCATCAGGCCCATCCGCTGTCCCAGGCCGGGACCGGCGATGCTCTTGGCGGCGGTGATCATCAGAGGATAGGTTCCAAATCCGACAAAGCCGACCGCGATTAGAACATAAAAGGAAACGGGCCGGCCCAACAACAGGATGTAGACGATCAGCAGGACTGTCGCCGAAAGCAATCCCCAGGTAACAATCCCCAACTCGCCGAGCTTGCCGGCCGCCCAGCCCAAGAGGAGCGACCCGATGCCTCCGCCCAGCATGAACAAGGGCACGGTGGGCGTGTTGATCCCCAGGGCGTGTAGTTTTTGCGGCAGGATCCATGTCAGGACCGCCGTGGAGGTTCCCGCAAGGCTCGTCATGCACAGGATCGGCCAAAAGGAGATTCCCGCACTGGAAATACCGACGACAGCGGGATGATCGGTTTTCGGCGGTTCCACCGAGAGACGAATGCCCATCGGCAGCAGCAACACGGCCCCGATGACATACACCGGGAGAAATGCGTACAGGCCGGCAAGGCCATGCGCGGCGATGAGCCTGGGAGCCAGCCAACTACCAATAATGAAACCGGTCACACCGCCGACCATAAACACGCCGGTGGTCATCGAGGGAGAGATCTTGCCGATACGGTGGATGGCCCGCAGGGCCTCCGGGTGCGGCAGGGCCACGCCCCAGCCGCTGATCACCGACAGGGCCAGCAGCCAGAAAATGGCGCTGGAGTCTCGCGGGACCAGGCCGAATGCCAGCAAGGCGGCGCACAGCACCACGCCGATGTACTGGAAGATCGGGCGATCTTTCGTTGCCCGCCAACCGCCCGTCAGGACCTGGATCCAGTTGCAGATCAGGTTGAAAATCCCCAGCAGCAGGCAGCCCATGGCATAGCCGAATCCGAACTCCTTCTGGATGAACGGCAACGAAACGACAAAGATGCCGCCGGGCATATCAACGATGCCGTGGATCACGGTCAGGGCCAGCAGTTGAACCCATTGAGTTGTCTTTTCTGAAAATCGCAATGTTGAACCCCTTATAGGGATATTTTCAAATGATAACGGCCGTTACTTCGGGCCAGATCGCACCGGCACTCGAACGCCTCTCCGACCGTCGCGCTGTTGAGGACTTCGGCGATCGGTCCGGCCGCGGCGATGCGTCCGTTTTTCAGCAGCAGGACATGGCTCATCCACGGCAGGATTTCCTCGACATGGTGCGTCACCAGCAGCACAGCCGGGGCATCCGGGCCGGCGGCCATCGCCGTTAGATCGGCCAAAAATCGTTCCCGCGCCGCAGGATCGAGGCCGGCACACGGCTCGTCGAGAACCAGCAACCGCGGCCTGTTGATCAACGCCCTCGCGATCAGAACTCGTTGCTGCTCACCCTGCGAGAGGGTATCGAACCGCTGCAGCGCAATACCCGCTGCGCCGACGGCCGCCAGCGAATCTTCGGCCCGTTTCCATTCGTCGGGCTGGATCGCTCGATACACCGCCATCGCCCCATCCAGGCCGGAAACGACGATGTCGATGGCCGGATCCCAACCGGACAGCAGCGGCTGCTCGGCGGAACTGACCCAGCCGATCCGCGTCCGCAGCCGCGGGATATCGCACTGGCCGAAACGCCGGCCCAGAACGCTGACCGAACCGGTGGTCGGCCACTCGTACCCGGTCAGGATCCGCAGCAGCGAGGTCTTGCCGGAGCCATTGGCACCCAGCAGGACCCAATGCTGATTCGGATTGATCCGCCACGAAATATCGGAAAGGATCAATCGAGACCGGCGGGAAAACGCCACGGCCTCCAACTGTACTAGTGCATCGGGTTCCACGGATCAGGCCGACCAGGGAAACTTCCGACCGGTCAGCTTCTCGTAGCCCTCGATGTACTTGGCGGAAGTCTTGCGGAGGATGTCCGGGGGCAGCTCGATGCCGGGGCCCGACTTGTCGAAACGGACATCCTCGAGGTAGTTTCGCACGAATTGCTTGTCGTAGCTTTCCTGGTCGCGGCCGGGGGCATATTTGTCGGCCGGCCAGAAGCGCGAGGAATCCGGCGTGAGCACTTCGTCGATGAGGATGATCCGCCCGTCGATGACGCCCCACTCGAACTTGGTGTCGGCCAGGATGATCCCGCGGGTCTGGGCGTATTGGCCGGCCTTGCGGAAGATTTCCAGACTCTTGTCGCGGACAAAGCGGGCGGCGTCGGCGCCGAGGATCCTGGCGCATTCGTTGAAGCCGATGTTCTCGTCGTGCTGGCCCAGCTCGGCCTTGGTCGAGGGCGTGAAGATCGGGTCGGGCAGCTTGGCGCATTGGGTCAGACCGGCGGGCAGCTTGATCCCGCAGACGGTCTGGGACTTCTGGTATTCCTTCCATCCGGATCCGGCCAGGTAGCCGCGGACGACGCACTC
>PMBP01000330.1 GCA_003152975.1 Phycisphaerales bacterium
GCGCAGGACTCGATCCAGTCGGCGGCGATGTACTTGGACGGCGGGGCGGTAGCCGCCTCCACCACGGTGGCCACGGGTCCCCAGGATGCCAAGAGCAGTTTGTTTCTGGGCAACATCAGCGCAACGGGAGTGCAGTATTTCTCCGGCGCTATGGATGAAGTGACCTTCTTTAACCGCGCACTGGCGGATTGGGAGGTGGGGCTGCTGTCTGGAAATAATCCTGGAGAAGTGCCCGCCAACCAGGCGCCCGTTCTGGCATCGANNTCTTCCCACCGGCTCGAGTTTTACCGCCGCCACGAAATCCTTCTCGTGGACGCCCGGAACTGGCACGGCCGGATCCTATAGCGTGATCTTCCGCGTCCAGGATCCCGGCGCGTTGAGTGATTCGGAAACCGTCGCGATCACCGTCACAAGCTTGCCCGTCAACCAGGCGCCCGTTCTGGCATCGATCGGGGCCAAGAGCGTCCAGGAAGGCAGCGCCCTGACTTTTGCGATCAGCGCCACCGATGCGGACAATGATGTGTTGACCTATTCGGCGACGGGTCTTCCCACCGGCTCGAGTTTTACCGTCGCCACGAAATCCTTCTCGTGGACACCCGGAACCGGCACGGCCGGATCCTATAGCGTAACCTTCCGCGTCCAGGATCCCGGCACATTGAGCGATTCCGAAACGGTGACCATCACGGTTTTGCCCCCTGTGGCGATCAATGTGCCCGTTCCCACCGTCCTGTGGTCAATGGACGACGCAGCGGCCACGATGTGGATTACCGATAGTGGCGGCTTGAACCTGCACGGTACAGCCACGCGAAACACTTCTTTGCTGACAATGGCCGGCAAAGTTGGCACGGCGATCACCTTTGACGGCGCCAGCGATATTGTCTCGTGTGGGAATAACGCCTCAATGCTGACCACGGCCTGGACGGTATCGGCCTGGGTCAAGTGCAACGATACGGCGACGCCCACGCTGGTTTCGTTCGGTGGACTGAAGTCGTCCGTCCGGCTGCAGAACAGCGGCAAGGGCCAGCCCATCATCCACATGGGCACCTATAACTATCGCTACTTCGACGCCTCGGCGTGGACGACCCTGAAGGATGGTCAGTGGCACCATGTCGTGTTCATAATGCCCGGCTCGGCGCAGGACTCGATCCAGTCGGCGGCAATGTACCTGGACGGCGTGGCGGTGAATCCCGCTTCCACGATGGCCACCGGCCCCCAGAACGACAAGAGCAGCGTGTTCCTGGGTAACACCAGCACAACCGGCGCACAATTCTTTTTCGGTGCGATGGATGAAGTCCTTCTCTACAATCGCGTGTTAACCGCCCAGGAAATCCTGAGTCTGTCCACCGCCGGTCAATAACTCGAATTGTTCTGGCCATCCCGATTCTCCGATCCTTGCAGAATCGGCCCGACAAAGGTACGATATCCGTCCAGCGACGGATCGTACCTTTTTTAATGAGTGAATCGACTGGCATGGACAACCAGGATCCCCATCCGACATTCCCATGGATCCACTGCCTGATTCTCGGGCTCGTGGGGCTGGCTGTGGGTCTGTACCTGATCGGGACGACGGTCCTGATCGCGGCGGATGGGATCCAATACATCCTGCGAGCCCAGCAGTTCGCCACAGACACCGATCGTACAATCCGAATTAGCGGGGTCGGATATCCATTTTTTATTTCGGCTATTCACTGCCTTGTTCTGCCTAATTCTACCACGGCGCTCGGTTGGGCCTACGCGGCGCAGGGAACAGCTCTGGCATGCCGGATCGGGGCGTGTCTTCTGCTATATGGGATGGCGCGGCAATGGATCGGTCCTGCCCGCAGTTTTATGGCCGTGCTGGCGCTGTTGCTGTTGCCTTACCCGGCACGGTTTGGGGCCGACGCGATGCGGGATTGGCCGCATCTGCTGTTTCTGATCGCGGGAATGGGAAGCTTGTTGGCGGGATGTCGGAGGAAACGGCTGGGGTGGTTTGCATTGGCAGGGTGCTTATCGGGGGTGGGGTATCTGATTCGCGTAGAGGGGGCCCAAGTTGTTTTGCTGGGCCTGATAGCCCTCGGCGTGGAGTGGTTTGTGCGGTCAACCCAACAGCCCCGCTGGCGGATCGGGGTCGCTGGCGCGCTGTTATTGGCGGGTTTCTTTGTCGGCGGCGGCTGGCAAATGGCGCTCCAGGGACGGGTATTGCCGGAGAAATTGAGGTTTGGCGAAGCGAAAACGGAGGTCGGAGCCGATTTCCCTCGAATTGTCACATGGCCTGAGCCGGCGCCGTTGTTGGCCAAGATTGGCCCTCCTCCACAATGGGACTTGACGGCATTTCTGCGAACGCCCTGGATGGTGCTTAAGCAGACGGCGGAGTGCATGTCGCCGCATGGGATGGTCGTCGGGCTAATCGGATTCGTGGCGGCATGGCGGCGGATGCGCGACCGATTGCCGGCGAGATTCTGGATCGGATTATGGGGCGGCTTTCAGATTTTGATGTTGATCTATCTTTATTCGACCTACGGCTATATGAGCCGGCGGCATGTTCTGCCTATAGTGGTTTCATTATGCCTATTTATTCCGGAGGGGCTGGAGATTCTGGCCCGTCGAATTAGCGGGAAACCGGGAATGGCGTCGAATCCGGCCGGGGCCGAGCGGGTGGCGTGGATTTTGCTGGCGGTGGGAATGGCGATCAATCTGCCGAAACTGGCGACGCCTTTGCGGGAAGACAAACGCGGGTATCGACAGGCCAGCCAGTGGCTGGCGGAGCACACGCCGGAGGGAACCAAGGTCTTGGTGGACGATGCGCGGGCCGGGTTTTATGCGGATCGGCCGTATGGGATCCTGGTTTCACAACCGCCGATCACCGCCCGGTATCCGTATGTTCTTCTGCGACAGAGCCGCGATTCAGACCCCCCGGAAGTTCGGGGAGGCCGAAACGCGAAAAGGGTGTATTCGACGGCGATGAATTCCCGGAGCGAAGAACGGGTCGTGGTGTATCGAATTGTCCGGCCCTCCCCCGGGCGGGCACCAATCCCGCTAAATCCTCGGCGTTCCGCCGTCCCAGATCAATGACCCGTTCGGCGGACGACGGTTTGAAGGGTCTTGAGGAGGATCATCAGATCCAGCACGATCGAAGCGTGCTTGATATAGTATAGGTCGAACTGAAACTTTTCGATCTGACCTTCCAGGGAGTCCCCATAGCCGCA
>PMBP01000285.1 GCA_003152975.1 Phycisphaerales bacterium
GGGCTGATCCGCTCGGCGTCGCCATAGACATAGCTGTCGAGGATGAAATCCCCGACCAGCAGGATCTTGGGGGTCCCCAGGTGCGTAACCTTGTTGAGCCATTGTTCGTACATCGTCGTTATCCCTGCTTCCGCGCCGGCTGGCCGACACAGTCCCGAATCAAACCCCGTATTATATCCGCCCCTTCGACCAGTACCAGTTCCATCGGCAGATATCCCATCTGTACCGGCCGGCCTTCCAGACTCAGCAGGGCCGACTTGACCCAGTCCTTCTGCGTCGTCAGCATCAGTTCCGCCCCCGCAGCAGCGGCCTGATCATACAACTGATACACATCCACATCCGAATACGCATGATGATCGTCAAAGGTCGCCGTCCCGACCAGCTCGGCCCCGTACTGCCCCAACTGCCGGTAAAACGGCTCCGGATTTCCGATTCCGCAGAAGGCAAACACCTTCTTTCCCGCCAGCGCCTCGATCGGCATCGGCGGCCCCCGCAAAATTTGCACGCTGGGGTGCCGGTTGGCCGCCACGCCGATCGCCATCCCCGGCCGCAAATCCTGGATCTGCCGCACAAGGTCCTCGATCTGTTCGAGCTTGACCTGCTCGCTCCGCGTGATCACCGCCGCTTGCGCCCGCCCCAGTCCCGTCACCGGCTCCCGCAACAGGCCCGCCGGCAGCATCCGGCCGAACCCGAACGGACAAGTCGAATCGATCACGACGATATCCAGATCGCGCTTCAGCCGTCGATGCTGGAATCCGTCGTCCAGCACCAGCACATCGGCCCCCATCTCCTCCACCGCCCGCCGCGCCCCCGCTACGCGGTCCGGATCGACCACGACCTTGACATCCGGACAATTTTTCAGCACGATCGCCGGCTCATCCGTCAGTTTGCCCTGCGAAGTTCCATACCCCCGCGTCAGCACCGCCGGAGAAAATCCCCACTCCCGCAACTGCCGGCACACCCAGATCACCATCGGCGTTTTGCCCGTGCCGCCCGCCGTCAGGTTCCCCACGCTGATGACCTTGACCGCCGCGCCGTGTTGCCGCAGCCAGCCCCAATCGTACGCCCTGTTTCGCAGCCCGACAATCCAGCCATAGACAATCGACAATGGCCGAAGCCCAGCCCGCGCCGCCCGCTGGCCCAGCGAGGGCTTCGGGGTGGAGATCAACTTGCGAAACGCGGCCTGCTTCAACGCAAATCCTTTGCCCGTCAAATACGGCTAACGGCCCAGCTTGCGGATGATCGCATCCGCCATTTCCCGCGTCCCCACGGCCGTCGGGTCGTTGCGGTCCGCCTTCAGGTCGTAGGTCACATCTTTCCCTTCGGCGATCACATCCGCCACGGCCTTTTCCAGCCGTTTGGCCTCCGCATTCATGCCCATGTGCTGCAGCATCAGCGCCCCGCTGAGGATCAGCGCCACCGGGTTGACCTTGTTTTGCCCCGCGTACTTGGGCGCGCTGCCGTGCGTGGCCTCGAAGATCGCCCCCTTGTCGCCGATGTTCGCCCCCGGCGCAACGCCCAGCCCCCCCACCAGTCCCGCGCACAAGTCGCTGAGAATGTCGCCGTAGAGGTTCGGCAATACCAGCACATCGTAAAGCTCCGGCTTTTGAACCAATTGCATGCACATATTGTCCACAATCCGGTCCTCGAACTCGATGTCCGGATAGCCCTTGGCCACCTCGCGACTGACCTCCAGCCACAGCCCGTCGGTGAACTTCATGATGTTGGCCTTGTGTACGCTGGTCACCTTGCGCCGCTTCATCTTGCGGGCATACTCGAACGCGTACCGCACGATCCGCCGCGTCCCCTCGACGGAGATCGGCTTGATGCTGATTCCCGCGTCCGGCCCGATCTTCCGCTTGCTGTGGGCGTTGAGCCACCCGATCAGCTCCAGCGTCTCGTCCTTGCCCTTCTCGTATTCGATCCCGGCGTACAGGTCCTCGGTGTTTTCCCGCACGATCACCAGGTCGATATCCTGATACTTGCTCCGCACGCCCTTGTAGCTCTTGCACGGCCGCAGGCACGCGTACAGGTTCAGCTCCTGCCGCAGATAGACATTGATGCTGCGAAAGCCCGTCCCCACCGGCGTGGTGATCGGCGCCTTCAGCGCGCAGCCATTGCGCTTCACCGACTCCATTGTCTCGTCCGGGATCGGCGTGCCCAACCGCTTCATCACATCCACGCCCGCCTCCCGCGGTTCCCACTCGATCTTGGCGCCCGTCGCGTCGATGCACCGCCGCGTCGCCTCCGCGATCTCCGGCCCGATCCCGTCTCCCAATATCAAGGTCACTTTCGTCATGTCGTACTCCTGCTGGTCTCCGGGGGACTCCCGCCCGCCCGATGGATTCTCAACTCATGGAATTACAATCGCTTACGAAACATAAGATCATACCCTATGCCCGGCACTTCGTCAACTCGCCACCCGTCCCTATCGAATAGGAAAGCCCCCGGGTTTATTCCGGGTGAGGTAGCAGGGCTCCGCTTAAGTCGGGGCCAGTTTCATCTTGACTTTTCTTTCCATTCCCTTCAAACTCATACTCGTTAAATCCGGATGCCATGGGCATAAACCGATTGTTTGGACCCAATCAGGAGAATAGGATGAACACCCAACACAACCGAAGACATTTCTTCCGGCTCGCCGGAATCTCTACCGCCGTTTTTGCCGGCTGTTCGTCTGCCGCCGATTCGGCTGCGCTGGCCGCCGCTCCTGCAGGCATGATCACTCCGGCCGTCAAGGCCCGCCTCAAATCCCAACTGGCCATGGCCTCCTACACCTGCCGCAAGTTCACGCTTGACCAAGCCCTCCAGATGACCGTCCGCTCCGGCCTCAAGAATATCGCCTTCAAGGACATGCACCTGGCCATGGACAGCACGCCCGAACAGATCAAACTGGCCGCCGAAAAGGCCAAAAAGGCCGGCCTCAATCTCTACGGCTGCGGCGTGGTCTATATGAAATCCGAGGCCGAGGTCAACCGCGCCTTCGAATACGCCAAGGCCGCCGGCATGAAGGTCATCATCGGCGTTCCCGAACCCGAGCTGCTGCCATTGGTGGATAAAAAGGTCAAGGATTACAACATCCCCGTTGCCATCCATAACCACGGCCCCGGCGACAAAGTCTATCCCACACCCTCGGTCATCATCGACAAGGTCAAGACCCTCGACAAACGCATCGGCCTGTGCATCGACATCGG
>PMBP01000427.1:0-4091 GCA_003152975.1 Phycisphaerales bacterium
CCCGGAAATAAAAATGCGGTTTTCATCCTGAAATCCGGCTCCTGCGATCCCTGCGATTAGAATTGAATGATATTGGCGCCCCAGGTCAATCCGCCCCCGAAAGCCACCAGGAGCACGATATCCCCCGCCCGGATCTTACCCTGCCGCCGGCAGTCGTCCAAAGCGATGGGAATCGAAGCGGCCGAAGTGTTCCCGAACCGATCGATGTTGATGAATATCTTTTCGGACGGCAGTCCGATCCGCTTGCCGACCGATTCAATGATCCGCGCATTCATCTGGTGCGGGATGAACATATTGATGTCGTCGATGGTGATCTGGCACTTGGCCAGGCAATCATCCACCATCTCGACGATCCGCCGTACGGCCATGTGATAGACTTCCCGACCGTTGACGGTCATATAAACCATCTTCGGATCCGCCAGCGGCTTACCGACAGGATGACGGGAACCATACGCCTGACAGTACAAGCTCGTCCAGCCGCTGCCATCCGAGACTGAGCTCGAATACAGGATCCCCCGCGACTGGCCGGTGCAACTCTGGATGACGACCGCCCCGGCCCCGTCGCCGAACAGGATGCAACTGGCCCGGTCCGAGTAGTCCGTGATCTTGGTGAGCGTTTCGGCCCCGATGACCAGGATGTTTTTGTACCGCCCGCTGCAGGCGAATTGCTGGGCGATCGAGATCGCATACACGAATCCGCTGCACGCCGCCGACAGGTCAAACGCCCAGGCGTTGACGGCCTTGAGCTGGTCCTGCACAAAGCAGGCCGTGGAGGGGAACACCATTTCCGGCGTGACGGTGGCGACAATAATCAGATCGATCTGCTCGGCCGTAAGCCGTGCGTCCGCCAGCGCTCGCCGCGCCGCTTCGGTGGCCAGCGTTGCCGTCGTGTCCGTCTCCGAGCAGACATGCCGCGACTTGATCCCCGTTCGCGTCGTGATCCACTCGTCCGAGGTATCCATCCTCCGGGTGAAATCCTCGTTGGTCAAAACCGACTCCGGCACGAACGACCCCGTCCCGGCGATCACCGCGTTGCAGGGGAGATCAAAGGGGATTTTCGGTTGCGTCGCCATTGGGTTTTACCGTCGTGGTGGACAGATACTCCATGATCTGCTCGTTGATCCGCATGGAGTGGAATTTCTTGGACGCCATAATGGCATTTCGGATCGTCCGGCTCTTGCTGGTTCCGTGGCAGATCAACGCGGTTCCGTTGATGCCCAGCAGAGGCGCTCCGCCGTATTCGTGGTAATCGTATTTCTTGTAAATTTCAGTCAGGATCGGCTTGAACTCCAACGCCAGTTTCATGCTCGAGGCCAGCAGTTCCTGCTTGATCGCCTTGAAAATCATATTGACCAGGCCTTCGGTGAGCTTGAGAATGACATTGCCCACGAAGCCCTCGCACACCACAACATCCGCCACCCCGTCGAAAATGTCCCGCCCTTCGAGGTTGCCGATGAAATTCAGCTTGGAGTCCGATTTGAGCAATTGCCGGGTCTTCTTGACCAGCTCGTTGCCCTTGGTATCCTCCTCGCCGATGCTCATCACTGCGATCCGCGGATTCTTGACGCCCAGCACCCGTTCCGAATACACGCTGGCCATCACGGCGTATTGATACAGGTTGATCGGCTTGCAGGCGACATTGGCCCCGACATCGCACATCGTCACCGGTCCGCCGAGTGTCGGCAACACCACCGCGATCCCCGGCCGGACCACGCCCTCCAGCGTCCGCATCCGCAACTGGAAGGCCGCCACGCACGCGCCCGTATTGCCCGCCGAGATCACTGCGTCGGTTTCCTGGTGCGACGCCATCTTGGCCATCACCGCGATCGAACTCTTGCGCTTCTTGCGCAACGCGTCCACGGGCGATTCGTCCATCCCGATATTTTCCGGGGCATCCACAATATCGAAATCCTGCAACGGGCAGTTGTTGCCCTGCAGGCCCGATTCGATCATGCCCTGATTGCCGATCAGGATCAGCCGGTCATCCGTTTCCAGCAGGGGCTTGGCCTCAATCGCGCCTTTGATGATTTCATCCGGCGCGTAGTCCCCGCCCATCACATCCAGTGCGATCCTCATGATGAACTGGCGGCCTCCTTGCCGAGGTTCAGGGTAATCTGGGAGTTGAGGTAGCCGCAGTTACCACAGGCGGCATGGGGCAATTTGGCCGACCCGCATTTGACGCACAGGGAGTAATTGGTCGGCTTAAGGCTGTGATGGGCCCGCCGTGTCCGCGTCCGGGACTTGCTTCGTTTTTTTACCGGCAACATTGGCTTAATATACTCCTAATTCAGTTTCATATCACAATTCATAAACCATNNGAACCGCCAACCGGGGCCGATGGAATCGTGCGCTGCCTGCCGCATTTTCACGAAACATGCTTTAATAGTGTCTCGGCCGTCGTTTGTCAAGAACTTTATGGCCCCGCGGCGATTTTTTCCGGCGTTGCCCCTTCCCGATTCGGAAAAATGTTGGCTTTTCCGGAAAATTGGGGGTTGCTTTCTCTATATCGAGCCGGTATAAATATATGTTTCCGATGGATCGTGGCTCTCGAATTAAGGGGGCCGTGTGGTTATGTGGCATCGACGGTTGAGGCATAGGATGCGTAATCCCAAACGAATTGCCATGTATGAGGCAATCCAAAAGAGCCGTAGAAAGCTCTTGGGACCTCGGCTGGGGCAGACCGCCCGGTCGATCTGGAGCCGCCCGTCCCCGGATAAAAAGAAGGTCTCGGACCCGTCCCTGCTCAAGCAACAGCAGCAACCGGTTGTGCCGCAACCTCCGGCCCCGCCGAAGGTTATGGCTCCGCCCAAGCCGCTGGCGCCACCCAGAACGGTCGCGTCGCCGAAGCCCAAGGTACCCGGCAGAGGCCTTTTGAGCAAGAAGATGGTCGCCAGGGCGGGCTGGATTGTGGCTGGAATTGCGGTGGTTGCGGCTACCGTCTATGTGGGTGCCGGCCTGTTTCGGTCTAAACCGAACGCCAAGCCGAAAACGGACAATCCGGCCAAGGTGGCCGAACCGGCAAAGCCGGACAAGGTTGCCCAGCAACCGAAGCCGAAGCCCAAACCGGAGCCGCAGGCCGTAACCCCGGCCAAGCCCAAGCCGGCCGAGCCGGTCGCTCCGGTGGCCGGGGATGTCCTTCGCGACCATGTGTTGGTCATTGCGACCTACACGCGAAGCGAAGACTTAGAGCCGGTCCGGGACTATTTCGGCCTGAATGGGGCCGAGACCGAGATCCTCAAACGAGGATCCTATTATTATCTGGTGACAAAGGCCAGGTACCCCAACCCCCGCAAAGCGGGAAGCGAAGGGGCCGTGGCCCTGGATAAGATCAAGCAGATCGGAGCGAAATATAAAGCCCCGAAAGGGTTTGAGCGGTTCGACAACACGCCCTTTCAGGATGCGTACGGAATGAAAATCAGACAAGAGTAATGCAAGGTACGATTAGGAGTTTTGGATATGTCGATTGATCGTTCATTAAAAGTTCGCGGGGCTCTGTCCCGCCACCGCAATGTCCTGTCCCGGGCCGAGCGGATCGACGCCCTCAAGCTGCTTGACAAGTGGGCCGAAGGCGACAAGGTCACCGGTCTGGTCAAGGTCGGCCATCGCAAGAGCCACAGCGGTAAGAAGGCCGCCGAGAAGAAGCCCGCCGCCGAAGGCGCAGCCGCAGCGGAGACCAAGCCCGCGGCGCCCGCAAAATAGCGGAATCAACTTCGATTATCCGGGCCGCTATGGGAAGCCCTCGGTGCCCGTAGCGGCCCTTATTTGCGCGACAGGGAAGCATTCAAATCAGGAGTACGGCCATGGATTCGATTCTCGCCGAACGGACCAAACTGATCGACGCCAGCGGTATCCGAAAGGTTTTTGCCCTGGCCGCAACCCTCAAAGACCCGATCAACTTCTCCATCGGCCAGCCGGACTTCGATGTCCCCGATGCCGTCAAGAAGGCCGCCATCCAGGCCATCGAGCGCGGCGCCAACCGCTACTCCCAGACGGCCGGCGATGATGAGCTCATCGCTCGCGTCACCGCCGATGCCAAAGCCCAATACCCCTGGGATCCCAAAGTCATCATCACCAGCGGCGTCAGCGGCGGA
>PMBP01000427.1:4138-8295 GCA_003152975.1 Phycisphaerales bacterium
TGATCGTTCTCAACTCCCCGGTCAACCCGACTGGCGCCGTCTTTGCCGCCAAAGAGATCGCCGATCTGGCCGAAGTGGCCTCCCGCAGGCAGATTCCGATATTAAGCGATGAAATATATGAGGATTTCAGTTACGATCAGCCCTGTGCGAGCATCGGTAAGGTCTATGACCGCACCCTGGTTCTCAAGGGCTACAGCAAGACCTACGCGATGACCGGATGGCGGATGGGCTATGCCGCCGCCGGACCCAAACTCCACGAACTCATCGAGGCCATGACCAAGATCCAGCAATACACATTTGTCTGCGCCCCGACGCCCTTCCAAAAGGCTACCCTCACGACCTTCGAATGCGACATGAGCGGCTTTATCGCCGCCTACAAGAAAAAACGCGACATGATCTTCAACGGCCTCAAGGACCGCTTCGGCCTGGTCAAACCCGGTGGGGCCTTCTACGCTTTCGTCCCCGTTCCCCAAGGTGCCGGAACCGCAACCGAGTTCGTCAAGAAGGTCATCGAAAACAATGTCCTGGTTATCCCGGGCAATGTCTTCAGTGAAAAGGACACGCACTTCCGCATCAGCTACGCCACCCCCGACGACAAGATCGCCAAAGGTCTGGATATCCTCAACCGACTTGCCAAGGGGTAAGTCCGCTGTCGGGGAAGCTACGAACTTTCCGCCGCGTTTTCCGCGGGGGTGCGGCGCCGCCGAACGAGAATCTCCGTGGCCAGACTGTATCCGACGGCCAGCAGCGTGGGTCCCAGGAAAACCCCGATAAAGCCGAAGGTGATCACGCCACCGAGTACCCCGATCAGCATCATGATAAACGATAGTCGCGATCCGCGGCTGATGATGTACGGCTTGATGACATTATCGACCAGACTGATCACCAAAAGGCCGTACGCGGTCATAAAAATCCCCCATCCCGGATGCCCCTCCGCAAACAGCCAGACCGATGCCCCGATCCAGACCACCGGAGGTCCGGCGGGAATAAAGCTCAGGAAAAAAGTGAATAGCGCCAACTGCATCGGCGACGGCACGCCCGCGATGGCGAAACCAATCCCCGACAGGACTCCTTGGGCCAGTGCCGTGCCGATCGTACCATAGACGACGCCCTGAACGGTGCCCTTGACGACATCCAGCAGATGATGGGCGTAGTCCCCGCTGATTTGCTGGAATCCCTCGCGAAGCCGGGCCACAACCTCCTCGCCATCCCGGTAGAGGAAAAACGCGATCAGTACGCTCATCGCCAGATGGAAAATACCCTGCGCCACATCGAGACTGTGCCGTAGCAGCCAGACGCCGGCCTGCTGAAACCACGGCTTCAACCAGTTCAAGGCCGACTCGGCGTCGGCCGCATGGACCAGCCAGTAGTCTTTCATCGCCGTGCCGGCGATGGGGATCTTCTCCAGCCACGACGGCGGAGGCCCAAGGGTTGTCCCCTTCTGGTTGTCGAACCACTCCATCGCCGATTGAATACTGTCCGTGAAAGTCAGGCCGATCACCAGAAACGGAATGAGCAAGACCAGCGAAAGCACCACCGTCATCATCATCGCGGCCAGGTTCCTTCGGCCGCCAAACCCCTTCAGCAGCAACTCGTGCAGCGGCCAGGTGGCAAAGCACAAAATCGCCGCCCAGAGAATGGCCGACGCGAACGGCTTGAGGACTAATCCGCAGCCGAGCACGATCGCCCCGATCAGGATCAATCCGGCGATCTGTTCAATGCGTTGCTGATTCTTGACCATTCTTTCTCCTGTTTGGCAATTATGTCTTCTTCCTCTTCAGTGTCGAGAGGGGGCGTGCGTACGCTATTCCGGCAGAGGGCGACCCTTTGTTTCCGGACAGAACCAGATCAAAACCAGGCCGAGGATATAGACCAAACTGATCACCGAGCACATCTGGGCGTAGTTTTCGTGGAAGAGTTTGAGGAACTGGCCCGATCCCAGGACGCCTATTGCGGCCAGGATCCTTCCGGAGTTGTAGGCGAAGCCCTGCGCGNNGGGAACAATTCCGGTAAATACAGGGGCAAAAATCCATAAAAACTGGCCGTCAGGCCGCCGACGATGAACACCCAGACCAGGAACAGATTTCCAAAACCCAGCCCCGACCAGCGAAACAGGTATTGGCAGGACAGCAGGGAAGTCAGGCACAGCAGAAAGTAGGTGTTCCGCCGGTTGGTCCAGTGGGCCACCATGGGGGCCAGGAAGGCCGCGACGATGGCGCCCAGGGCCGAGGCGATCTGGGCCCAGGCCTTGGCGGTGGGCATGGTGCCCTCGGTCAGTCTGTCGGCCCATGCGGGAATGAATTGGACCGAACCCCAGGTACCCAGCAGAATGACCGTACTGATCAGGGTGCCGAGAATGGCATAGCGGCGGATAGTGCCTTTGAAGATGTCGGAGACCTTGTTTTTCGGGCCGGAACTGGCGGCCTGTTGCCAGCGTTTGGATTCCGGGACATAGAGGATGACCAGAAATGCCAACAGGGCCGGCACCGCGGCCACAAAGAACAACAACCGCCAACTGAATTGGGTCAGGGCTAGGCCGACCAACGCAATTAGCAGAAAGCCGATGTTCGATGCCGCGCCGATCAGGCCGGCCATCATCGGCCTCCACTTGACCGGCCAGACCTCCATGATCAACGCCACGCCGAGTGCCCACTCGCCCCCCATGCCAAGCGAGGCCAGTAACCGCAGGATGGCCAGTTGCCACGAGGCGGTGGCAAGGCCGCCCAGGCCGGTAAAGACGGCATAGACCATGATGCTCCAGAACATGGCCTTGACCCGGCCGNNATCCGGTCGCCCAGCCAGCCGAAAAGCACGCCGCCAGCCGCAGCCCCGATAAGAAAGCCCGCCATGACGATCGAAAACCAGGTGGAGATGTCGGCATTCGGGCCGAGCAACTCCTTCAGTGCCGGACGGGCCACCAGGGGAAACAGGCCGATTTCCATGCCGTCGAACATCCATCCCAGAAACGCCGCAGCGAGGGTAGCCGCCAACGCCTTCTTGCTNNACCTGCCTGCATCATGCGTCTATCCTTCTTGCCTGCGTGAATAAACTGTTCGTTTCCAATAATTATCGCTGACGATAGCCGCTTCCCCGATAATCTCGATCAGAGGGGTGTTGTTTCCTTTCCGGTTCCCGCCCGGATCGTCATGGCGATCAGCCCCATAGCCAGAAGCGCTCCGCCCAGGACCAGTAACGCTATCGAGGGGCTTCCGGTTTTGTCCACGACCGTGCCGACAATCGTCGGCCCGACAAAGCCGCCGATGTTGCCCACGGAATTAATCAAAGCGATTCCGCCCGCGGCCGCCGTACCGCTCAGAATCGTTGTCCCCATCGCCCAGAACGGCCCGAGCATCGACTTGAGTCCCACAAACGCCAGCGTCAATGCCGCCATGGCCAGGTAGGGATTCTGGAACCAGGCGCTTAGGGCGAAACCGACAGCTGATGTCATGGCTCCCAGCGCCACATGCCATCGCCGTTCCCCCGTTCGATCCGAATGGCGTCCGACCGGGACCATGATGAGAATCGCCGCGACATAGGGGATGGCGTTGATCAGGCCGACGACGAAATCGCTCTGCCCGGAGAATCCCTTGATGATCGTCGGGAGCCACAGCTCGTAACCATACCCGCCGACATTGAGCAAAAAGTAGAGCAGACAAAGCTGCCAGACCCGGCGGCTGGTGAAAGCGTCGATCAGGCGGTGGGGATTCTGGAGCTTGGCCAGCGCCGCCTCCTCGTTCAGTTTGGCCTCAAGCCCCGCCTTCTCCTCCGCCGATAGCCATCTCGCCTGAGCCGGCCGGTCCGGAAGCCAGAAGAACACAACGAATCCCAACAGGACCGCCGGGATCCCTTCCAGCAGAAACAGCCATTGCCAGCCGTCCAGACCTCCAAATCCCTTCAATTTCATCAGCGCCCCAGCGATCGGGGATCCAATGATCCCCGCCATGACCGCTGCGGTCGCGAACATGGCCATTGTTTGCGCCCGTTCCTTGGCCGGGTACCAGTAAGTCAGGTACAGGATGATCCCCGGGAAAAAGCCCGCCTCGCTGACGCCCAGCAAAAACCGCATCACATAAAAGGAAGTGTCGCCGGCGATGAACATCATCGCCGAGGCGATCAGCCCCCACAGGATCATGATCCGCGCGATCCATAGTCGCGCC
>PMBP01000184.1 GCA_003152975.1 Phycisphaerales bacterium
TTCTGGATGACCTTCGGCGAGGCGTACCTGACGCACCTGCGGGTCTTGCAAAATGTCGGGATGACGCGGATCGATCCGGTGGAGTTCGAGGGGCACAAGATCGTCCCGCTGAAGTTCCTCAGGGCCCTGTTGCCCGATCCGGGCTCGCTGGGCGTCAACTATAAAGGCAAGACTTCGATCGGCTGCATTTTCGATGGCGTCAAGGGCGGGCAGAGCAAGCGGATGATGATCTACAATGTCTGCGATCATGCCGAGTGCTGGCGCGAGGTCAAGGCCCAGGCCGTGTCCTATACCACGGGCGTGCCGGCGATGATCGGGGCGATGATGATCATGACGGGCCAGTGGCACGGCGAGGGCGTGTTTAACATGGAGCAGTTCGATCCGGACCCCTTTATGGAGAAGCTGAACATGCACGGCCTGCCCTGGAAGATCATCGAGGGAAAGACCATCGACAACTGAGTCCGGATATGAATCGGTTCAAAGGAGAAACAACGATGCGAATTTTGCAGATTGTGGGCTTTGTTCTCGGTTTGGTTGCCTTCCTTGCCTCGGCCCTGTACACCGGACAGCAGATGGGCGATACGCTGTGGAAGGTCGGCGTCGGGTTCATGCTGTCGGTGATTACCCTGATCCTCCTGTGGCCAACGAAGAAATGAGGGGGGGTTAAGGGATGTGTACAGTCTTTTTTGGATATGAACAATCCGATCATTTAATTCTTAGCGATTTTCAGCAACGGATGTTTATGACGGCAATTGGGTGTATTGTACCTACGAGATCCGGTCGGGGATATTTTTCGGCAAACATCGGGGGAGCTTTCGAATGAACGAGTTCGAGACCCTCTTTACAGATCTTCGTCGGCTCGAAAAAGATCCTACCAAGCCGGTCAATTATCAAACCATGGAGGAATGGATCACATTTAATCTCTCGATCGACCGTTTAGGACATGTCTGTATCAAAGGGAGTGTCATTGATGACCATGCGATTGGCAATAAATTGGTCTTCCAAATGACTCTTGATTACATGGTTCTTCCAAACGCAATCAAGGGTCTCAAAACACTCTTGGAAAAAATCCCGGTTGTTCGGTAAGAGATGTGCCAATAGATATGATTGAAAATTGAAAATCGGAAATTTTGAATCATGCTGAAGTATGATTTATCGCGTGTATCGACGCCGTGTTACATGATCGACATGGGCCTCTTGGAAGGCAACCTCAAGGTCTTGGCCGATGTGCAGGCGCGGACGGGGTGCAAGATTCTGCTGGCGTTGAAGGGGTTTGCGGCGTGGAGCACCTTTGAGTTGTGCGGCCGGTACCTGCACGGTGCGGCGGCCAGCAGTCTGCACGAGGCCAAACTCGCCGCCGAGTACTTCCGCAAGGAGGTGCACCTGTGCGCCCCGGCCTATCGCGACGACGAGATGGGCGAGTACCTGCGGATCATCGACCATGTCGTGTTCAACTCCTTCGCTCAGCTTCGCCGTTTCCGGGGGGCCGTTGAATCGGGCGGGCGGCCGGTGGAGATCGGACTGCGGGTCAACCCGCGGCACTCGGAGGTCAAGACCAAGATTTATGACCCCTGTGCGCCGGGATCGCGGCTGGGGATTCCCATCGAGCAGTTCGAGCCGGACGCCCTGGACGGTATCGACGGGCTGCACTTTCATACACTGTGCGAGCTAAATTCCGATTCGCTGGAGCGGACGCTGGCGGCCGTAGAGCGGCAGTTCGGCCGGTTCATCCCGCGGATGAAGTGGGTCAACTTCGGCGGCGGGCACCACATCACCCGGCCGGACTACGATGTCGATCTGTTGTGCCGACTGGTCAGCGGATTCATCGACCGCTACCGCGTGGGGGTGTATCTGGAGCCCGGGGAGGCGATCGCGCTGAATACGGGGTTTCTGGTCGCGTCGGTGCTGGACATCGTGCACAACGAGCTGGATATCGCGCTGCTGGACACCTCCGCCAGCGCTCACATGCCGGATGTCCTGGAGATGCCGTATCGGCCGCGGATCGAGGGGGCCGGAGAGCCGGGCAAGCTGGCACACACTTACCGCCTCGCGGGGCCGACCTGCCTTGCGGGGGATGTCATCGGCGATTACTCGTTCAATCGGCCGCTGAAGGTTGGCGATAAGCTGATTTTTCACGACATGGCCCACTACACGATGGTCAAGAACACCATGTTCAACGGCATCAATCTGCCGGATATCGTGCTCTACGATCCGAAGTCCGGCGGATTCAAGCTCCAGCGGCGGTTTACCTATGAGGACTTCAAGTCGCGATTGTCGTGACAAAACCAATATCCACAGATTACGATCCTAATATAACATCGGAGGTCGCATGAAAGTCGTCGCGTTCAACGGAAGCCCCCGCAAGGAGGGCAACACCGATATCCTGGTTCATCAGGTGTTCACCGAGCTGCACAAGGAAGGCATCGAGACCGAGCTGGTCAACCTGGCGGACCTGTCGATCCGCGGGTGCACGGCCTGCTACGGGTGTTTCACCAACCGCGACCGGCGGTGCGTGATCGACGACGGGCTCAACGAGTGCGTCCAGAAGATGATCGACGCCGACGGGATCATCCTGGCCTCGCCGACTTACTTTGCCAATGTCTCGTCGGAAATGAAGGCGTTGATCGACCGGGCGGGCCTGGTGGCGCGGGCCAACGACGATCTGTTCCGCCGCAAGATCGGCGCGGCCGTCGTGGCGGTACGGCGCGGCGGGGCGTGCGCGGTTTTCAGTTCCATCAACTACTTTTTCCTGATGTCGCAGATGATCGTGCCGGGCTCGATATACTGGAACATGGGCTTTGGCCTGGAGCGCGGCGATGTCCGCGAGGATGAAGAGGGCCTGCGGACGATGAAGGTGCTGGCCAGCAACATGGCGTGGCTGATCAAGAAGACGAGGATATAGGATTTCGTCTTGTCATATGTCGCCAATAGAAATCGTATGCGTGCAGCAAGGTTGATTGTTCCCGTTGTGCTGGTGGTCGTGGTGGGGGTGGGGCTACGGCAGTATCAGGCCGGCCGGATCGTCGCGGTTGACACCGGCTTTCGCGGGACGATGGGGACCTGGGCGCAGGTGATCGCCGTCGGGCCCAACGCGGTCGCCGAATCATGCGCGGAGAAGGGCTTTGCCGAGCTGGTCCGCATCGACGAGGCGATGAGCGACTTCAAGGAGACCTCCGAGCTGTCGAAGGTCAACCGCGATGCCTTCCGCGAAAAGGTCCCCGTTAGCGAGGAGTTGTTTTCGCTGTTGCAGACTTCCGTCGAATACAGCCGCCTCAGCGACGGGGGTTTTGATGTCACGATCGGCCCGCTGGTGGATCTGTGGCGCAAGGCCGGCCGGACCAATACCACGCCGACCGAGGCGCAGCTTGCCGCGGCCCGCGCGAAGGTCGGTTACGAAAAGCTGATCCTCGACCCGGCCGATCGCTCGGTACGGTTCGCCGTCGAGGGGATGCGGCTGGACCTGGGGGCGATCGCCAAGGGGTACGCCGTCGATCGGGCAATCGAGATCCTACGGCAGGGGGGCGCCGTCGGCGGGATGGTCAACCTCGGCGGCAACATCCGGACTTTCGGCCGGCCGGTGGGCGACAAGCGCAACTGGAGAATCGGCCTGCGGGACCCGACGGATCCGAATCACATTCAGCTTACTCTGCGGCTGGATGGCTGGGCGGTCGCGACCAGCGGGGACTATGAACGGTTCGTCTTCGTCGAAGGCCAGAAGGTCAGCCACATCCTCGACCCGGCCACGCGCCGCGGGGCAACGGGTCTGACGAGCGTGACGATCCTGGCGCGGACGGGCCTGGAGGCCGACGCCCTTTCGACGACTGTTACCGTGATGGGCAAGGACAAGGGACTGGCCCTGATTGAACGGCTGCCCGATACCGAGGCAATCCTGATCGAACCCGATAAACCCGACGAGCCGATCTTTTCGTCCGGGGTCAAGGATTTTGTCATCCCGTAAGTACTGCCACCGTTCCAGTTCAAAAGTGGCTGGCCAAAATTGCCGATACGGAGGGTGATCGAGTTCTTACAGGATTCCAATGGCTGAGCGGATACCGATATTGGTTGTGGATGACGACCCGGACTTTCTGGAGCTGGTGTCGTACAACCTGCGCCTGTCCGGATTCAGCGTTTCCATTGCTGAAAACGGCCCTACGGCCCTGGCAATCGCCCGGCAAACGCCGCACGCCGTGATCCTGCTGGATACCACCATGCCCGGTATGAACGGCTTGGAGGTCCTCAGCGAACTTCGCCATGATCCCGCAACCGAAAAGGTTCCCGTATTCATGCTCACTGCTCGTACCAAGATCGGCGAAATCGACCGGGCCTTCGAGATCGGCGCCAACGACTACATCTCAAAGCCCGTCGAGCTGGCCCGCCTGGGGGCTATCGTCAAGGCCAAGCTCCAAAAGCTCAGCGTCTCCCCGAAATCGAAATAGTCACACCAAAGACAAAGTCGGAGAAAACCAACCGACGGCATCGCTGTAAGTCTTTGCATATAAAAGACTTATGAAAAATAAATCTCTTGCTTTTTTGCCCCCCTTCTGGTAGAATAACCCTTGATAAGTGGATTCGGTTTGGCTTCGGATCCGGGGGGTTTTTGGAAGGGAGCTTGACAATGAGTAAATTCTACTGGACTGTGTGGGCGCCGTTTGTGGCCACCAAAAAGCGGATTTTGATTCTTGCCATTGCCAGCTACATCGCTCTGTGCTGACCGTGGCCGAGGGGACCTGAAAGACAACTCGTTTAGCGGGACATGAGAGACCGGTCAATTTGGCCGGTCTTTTTTTACGCGCGGGCGGAACGAACGCAACTCATTGCCCGATAATGATTTACATTCGGATGCGAAACGCCCGTCCTTCCCATTGACAGCCATCCTTCCATTCGGTATCCTCGTCGAATGGCCAATTTTGCGATTCATAAACTTGTTTAATCAGGGGCAATTATGATCCTTGTGACCGGCGGGGCGGGTTTTATCGGATCTGCGATCGTGGCGGGCCTCAATTCCCGCGGCATCGACGACATCCTCATCGTGGATATCCTGGGTCGGGACGAAAAGTGGAAAAATCTCCGGAATCTGCGGTTTGCCGATTATCTCGAAGCCGCCGATTTTTACCCCCGCCTGATGCCGACGAGCAACGACTTCCGCTTCGAGGCGATCTTTCATCTTGGGGCCTGCTCCTCGACGACCGAGAGCGATTGCAGTTATCTGGCGACCAACAATTTTGAGTGCAGCCGGCGGCTGGCGAGTTTTGCGGCTTCGCGGGGGATCCGGTTCATCTATGCCTCCAGCGCGGCGACCTATGGCGACGGGGCGCAGGGATTTTCGGATGATGTGGAGGCGATTGAGCAACTTCGGCCGCTGAATATGTATGGCTACTCCAAGCAGATGTTCGACCTGTGGGCCCGGCGCAACCATCTGCTGGATCACATCGTGGGCCTGAAGTACTTCAATGTCTATGGGCCCAACGAGTATCACAAAGGCGAGATGCGGAGCTTCATCCTCAAGGCCTTCGAGCAGATCCGCGACAAGGGCCGTGTGGGGCTCTTCAAGTCGTATCGGTCCGACTTCGCCGACGGCGGGCAACTCCGCGATTTTCTGTACGTCAAGGATGCGGTGGCGATGACGCTGTTCTTTCTCGACCGGCCGGATCTGGCGGGGATCTTTAATGTCGGCACGGGCCAGGCGCGGAGCTGGAACGACCTAGCGGCGGCGGTGTTTGCGGCGATGGGACGGCCGGCGGCGATCGACTATATCCCGATGCCGGATATCCTCCGCGACAAATACCAGTACTACACCTGCGCCGAGATGACCAAGCTTCGCGGGGCCGGATACAAGCAACCGACGATGGCGATGGAAGAGGCGGTGAAGGATTATGTACAGAAGTATCTGGTGAAAGGCGAGTATCTCAGCAAAATCGAAAGGCCACAACAAAAGGAGGAGTAATATGCAAGTCAGCTTTTCATGGTCATTAAATAAACATCAATACTATCAGTGGTGCAAGCTCTCTAAAAATCTGTATCCGGACATGACACATATAATTACCGGATTCAAACAAGTATCGGTATTGTGCTTGTTGATTCTATGTTGCCTGATTGATCGAATGTTACTCCCGATCTGTGGATTGGTGATCCTCGTTATTTTGGCTGATCTAATATATTCCTACACTTCAACTCGGCGGAACTGGAAACGACACAAGGAACTCTTTGGGAGCAAGGTTTCTGTCTTGGCGACAGACGATATGCTTCAGATTACCTACCCAGGTCATATCGAGGAAGTTCGCTGGGAAGTGTTTCACGGATTGTCTGTAACCCAATACGCAATTTATTTGAAAAGTAAATACTTCATTCATATGTATCCAAGGTTCTGTTTCGCACATGAACAGGATTGGACGGCTTTTGTCGAACTGGCTTCCAAGTCAATTCAGGTTCAACCCTCACCTGACAAGAAACCGAGTACCGAAGGGCAGAAATCGGAAGATATGATTTCCGGAAATAACTCTTGATTACTTCAATGTGGATGTGACTCATCTATGCCGATAACGCCGTATCATTTCGGGCCGTCGGGGCTGCTGGGGCTGCTGTTTCGCCGGTGGATCGATCCGGTGGTGTTTGTCGCGGCCAATATCGTGGTGGATGTCGAGGTCCTGGTGTCGTTTTTTCGCCTCAGCAATGAAACGGCGCATCGCGTGTGGCATGTCCACACGCTGCTAATTGGCGGGATCGTGGGCGGGCTCTTCGGCCTGGCGTGCTGGGATATCCGGCCGGTTCGGCGGCTGATCGAGCGGATCGGGCGAGCACTGCGTATCCCCTATACGGCCACCGTCGGCAAGATGATTCTGGGCGGGGCGCTGGGCATCTGGCTGCATGTCCTGATCGACAGCGTCTATCACTACGATGTCCAGCCCCTGTGGCCGTGGCCGTACAACCCCTTCCACCGGATGTGGATCGGCTTTTACTCCGAGCCGCAGGTCCGGCACTGGGTTCGTGTGAGCTGTCTGGTCTGTCTGGTCGCCGCGATGGTCGTGTGGCGGTGGATCGTCGCGAGGAGCAGGCGGCGGTTGAAACCTCGCCCGTAATGGCGCAGGCACTCGGCGATTTTCGATTTGCGAAGCGCGAGGGGATTTGAGACAATCAGCCATAATCGGGTCAACCGATCGGCAAATTCAACACGAAAGGCAAGTCGAATATGGTCAAGCGAATCATCGGCTATTTTCTCAAGGGGTTATTGGTCTTCGTGCCGGCGGTGCTGACGGTCCTTACGGCGGTGTGGGCGGTGACCAAGCTGGACACGCTGCTGCGGGATCTGCTGAAGGTGAATGTACCCGGACAGGGCATCGCGATCACGGTTCTGGGGATTACCCTGATCGGTTTTTTCGCTTCGCACTGGGTCGGCTGGCGGTTGTTTTTGCTGGTCGATTCGCTCTTTGCCCGTGTGCCCCTGGTCAAGCTGCTCTACGGTTCGCTGCGGGATTTCATCGCGGCCTTCGCCGGCGAGCGCAAGAGCTTCGACAAGCCGGTCGTGGCGGAGATTGCGGCGGGCGGGCCGAATGTCATCGGCTTTGTCACCCGCGACGATCTGACCAGCCTGGGACTTCCCGGCCAGGTTTCGGTCTATCTGCCGCAGTCGTACAACTTCGCCGGCCAGCTTTTGATCTTCCCGGCCGAGCGCGTCCGGCCGTTGCCGGTGGATAGCTCGGCGGCGATGGCGTTCATCGTCTCCGGCGGCGTGGCCGGTCCGGCCTGAGCGCGACGGCCATGCAGATCCGACTGTTCGACGAATCGCAGATTGACCCGGCAACCGGCGCGGCACTTCGGGGCTTGTTGGCGGAATGCTTTCCACACAATTCGCGTCTCTTTTCGGCCAACCGGCATTGGCGCGGGAATGTGCCCTTATTCACTTCGATCGCCACAGACAAAACCCATGTGGTCGCCTGCGCCGTCGTGATCGACCGCACCATTCGCATCGACGGTCGGCCGGTCCGCGTGGCGGGCGTGGGCAATGTCTGCGTCCTGCCGGACTATCGCGGCGGGGGAGTCGTCGATCGGATCCTGCTGGCGGCGATGGAGGAAGCGGCAGGCCGCCAATTCGAGTGGGGCATGCTCTTTTGCCGGCCGGAGATCATGAAGGTCTATGAGCGAACGGGCTGGCAATCGTGCATGGATCGGCGATTCGTCCGCACCGACCACCAGACCGGTCAGGCCGTCGAAATCCCGGCCGACCACGGCAAGATGTTCCTGCGGATCGGGTATCGCCCGCTGCCGGCCGGCGACATCGACCTGNNTCTAATTTCTAAACAAATTGGGAAGCACAAAAAGGGAAATTCAAAACGATATCGTTCGGATCAATAAAAATGCCCGGAACAGATCGGCCGGGCACAGGAGAAAGGGGGCATAAAGGAGTTCGTACAGTGACTATGGCGTTTATCCCATGCGGACATACTGGTTGTTATCGACATTTAGCAGGGTCAGTCCCATCCGCCGGGCCATCTGCTCACCGACGGAGAGCACTTGGTTCCGAAGGGGCTTGCCGGCCAGGCCGTGCCGGGCCGCCAGCGTTTGGAATCGGTCCCGCATCGTGGAACTCATCAGCATAAAGTACAGCTCTTCGCAAAACTGTTCGGATCGTGTCGTTTCAATCTTCATGGGTTTTTCCTCGTCTTGAGGTTTCTTGTTTTGTTGTCTTTACTTGTCTTCTCTGACTGGATTGTGACGGAATGCCCCCGCTGGTAACGAAATTTTTCCGAACGAGTCGAAATCCGGCGGATTCCGTTCCGAACAAGATCCAGTCCGACTCCGTATAGATCGTTCCGATATCCCGACAAATCCCGGCTTGCTTTGGGTTATCTTCGTCGGTAGAATGCACGCCGGTCGATATCCGGAAAAACCGAGGATCGATCCGAATATGGGGATTGATGAGATGAGAGGACTACAACATTTCCATCGCGGGGGTGTCCTGCGAATTGCGTGCGTGATTTTCGCGGGGATTCTCGCAGGATGCGACTCATCTGAGATTGTGTCATCCGCGGACCCGGCGGTAACGCTCCGAACGGTGGTTTTGCAGAAATTGCAGGCGCAGGCGACCAACGCCGCGGCCGATCCGAACTCGACCCCGGCCGTCGTGAACCGATTGACGGTGGAGCGGGCCGTCGAGGAGACGCTGGCCGCCAGCCCGGAGCTGGACCAGATTGCGGCGCGGATGCAGGCGGCTGACGAACTGGTGCGGCAGGCCGAATCGAATTTTTACCCGCGGCTGGTTTTGTCGGAGGACTACAGCACCACGGACAATCCCGTGTACGGCATGATGGACATCATCAACCAGCGGCGGTTGACTCCGAACACCAATTTCAATTTCCCGGGCACCCAGCAGAACTGGTCCAGCCAGATCCAGGGCCAGTGGATGCTCTTCGACGCCGATACCCGCCTGCACACTCGCAACGCCGCCGAACAGAACCGGCAGGCGACCGGATCGCAACTGGCGGCGGCCCGCAACCAGATGGTCGCGGCCGTCATCCAGACTTATTATCAGTGGATGCAGGCGATGAGTTTTATCGAGGTGGCGCAGCGGGCGATGGACTCGGCGCGGACCGACGAGAAGATGGCCCAGGCGCGGCTCGATGCACAGGTCGCCCTCAAGAGCGAGCTGTATCAGCTCCAGACGGCCACGGCTGAGGCCGAAGGCAAGCTGGTTTCGGCCCGTATCAGCGCGGCGCGATTGCAGGCGGCGATGGAGCGGCTGCTGGCGCGGCGGATCGGTGAATCGGAAACGCCACAGGTAGCTTCGACGCCGGAAGAGGCGAATCTGAAGGCCCTGGACCTCAATCCGGACAAACTTGTTGAGCAATCGCTTCAAAGGCGGCCGGAGGTGGCCGCGGCGGCGGCAATGATCCGCGCGGCCGACGAGCGGGTGCAGGCGGCGCGGGGCGATCAGGTCCCGAAGGTTTCGGCGCATGCGTGGTACGCGATCGATTCCGAGCAGATGGACGCCTCCGAGGATAGCTGGATGGCCGGCATCGCGGCAACCTGGCCGCTGTTTGAGGGCGGGGCCAGTTCTTCGCGGATCCGCCAGGCGCAGGCCGACTTGCGGGACATGAAACAGCGGGGCCGTCAGGTTGCGCTGGATATCGCACTGGAGGTTCAGCAAAGCGGACTGGCGGTGCAGGAGGCCGCCGAAAAGATCCGCATCGCGATGCGGCAGCGCCAGTTTGCCCGCCAGAGTATGGACGAACTTCGTAAGCAATACGAAAGTCAGACGGCGACGGTCGATGCCCTGCTACATGCCGAGGTTGCGTGGAACCGGGCCGAGGTCGGATACACCGCGGCATTGTTTGAAGGCCGCATCGCCCAGGCGCAGCTTCGACGGGCCCTGGGCCAGTTTGCCAATGGGATGGAGACAACACAACCATGAAACGGATACTCTGTTCGCTGATAAGGGCCGCGTGGTTTGGCCGCAAGATGGTGGCGCTGGTTGCGGTGCTTATCCTGTTGATGCTGTGGCTGTCGGGCACATTCGTCAGCAAGATCGAAGGAAGGGACCTGCTCGCCAAGCCATCGCCGCCGCCGGGCCTCAAGACCGGGGCCGTGGAGTTGCGGCAATATCCGCTGACGCTCAAGCAGGTGGGGACAGTCCAGACGCGCGTTCAGGTCGAAGTCGCCGGGCGAATTATGGCGCAGGTTTTGGAAGTCCCGGTGCAGGAAGGTCAGGCCGTCAACGGTCCGGATGGACAGCCGACGGCATTGGCCCGGCTGGATGGGCGCGACATCGAATCCAAACTCCGGCAGGCCCAGACGCAAGCCCAGGCCGCCGATGAAGCGATGACCGGGGCCAAGGCGCAGCTCGGCGCCGCGCAGGCCCAGCAACAGGCCGCCGAAGCGCAGCTTGAGCAGGCTAAGGCCGACCTGCAGCGGATCGAATCTCTGTTTGCCAGTCAGGCCGCGACCGGTCAGCAGCGCGATCATGCAATCTCGCAGCGCGATGTGGTGCAGGCCAATCTCCGCGCTGCGCAGCAGCAGGCCTCGGCGGCGCAAAGCGGCATCGCGCGCCTTTCGGCGCAGCGGGAACAATCCATCGCGGCCGTCAACGAGGCGCAGGTGATGCTGAGCTTCACGACGATCTCGGCGCCGATGGGCGGCCGCCTGGTCCGCAAGACGATCAATCCCGGCGACATGATCACGCCCGGTCAGCACCTGTTCGTCATCGAAACAACCGCCGAGCCGGAGCTGCACGCCGTTGTGGCCGAGTCGTTGGCGACGAATCTGGTACCCAAGCAAAAGCTGGCCGTTCGCATCGACGCCCTGAATGCTTCGCTGGAAGGAACCGTCCGCGAGATACTTCCGCAGTCCGATCCCCGCAGCCGTACGATGCTGGTCAAGGTCTCGCTGCCGATGCAGCCCGGCCTGATCACCGGCCAGTTCGGTACGCTGGAGGTACCGACGGGAACCTATTCAGCCCTGATCGTGCCGAGCCGCGCGATCCGGCAGGTGGGCCAGCTCCATTTGGCCGATGCCGTCGATACCGGGGGACTGCCGCACCGGCGATTTGTGACGCTGGGGCCGCAGCACGGCGAGGTCGTCGAAGTCCTCAGCGGTCTCAAGCAAAATGAATCCGTCGTGGTCCCCTGAAATGAAATATCGTTGAGATATCCTCCATGAACAACCGGAACACAGAATCCTGTCCCATCCCGGAACCACAATCGACGGAGATCTCCGGCCGCGACTGGATGACACGGATCATCGAGGCGTTCCTCGGCGGTAACTTATCGCTTGTCCTGATCCTAATCAGTTTGATCGCCGGGGCCGCGGCCTTGATGATTACGCCGCGCGAAGAAGACCCGCAGATCATCGTGCCGCTGGCCGATGTGATGGTCTCGATGCCCGGTGCATCGGCCGCCGAGGTCGAGCGGCAGGTATCGACGCGGCTGGAGAAGCTGATGTACCAGATCCCCGGCGTCGAGTATGTCTATTCGATGAGTCTGCCGGGCCAAGCCATCGTGACCGTGCGGTTTTATGTCGGCCAGGACCTCGAGCGGAGCTGGGTGAAGCTGCACAACAAGATCCAGTCGAATGTCGATCAGGTTCCGCCGGGCGTTGCGGGTTGGGTGATCAAGCCGGTCGAGATCGACGATGTGCCGATCGTGAACCTGACGCTGTTTAGTCCCAGCTATGGAGACTTTGAATTGCGGCGGATTGCCGAGGAGCTGGAGATCCGCCTGCAGGCCGTCAAGAACGCCGGGCGGACTTATGTCGTCGGCGGAAGTCCGCGGCAGATCACCGTAAACCTTTCGCCCGAACGAATGGCGGGCCACTCGGTTTCGCTGGCGGATATCCAACGGGCTCTTCGCGGCGCCAATGTCTCGCTGCTCGGCGGCGATCTGACCGCGGCCGACCGGGCGATCCGTTTTCAGGCGGGCCAATTCCTCACGACCGCCGAGACCGTCGGCAACCTGATCGTCGGCGCCGCCGACCAGCGGCCGGTCTATCTGCGGCAGGTGGCCGAGGTCCTCGACGGCCCGGCCGACGCGACCAGCTATTCGCGGATCGCGCTGGGGCCCCGGGCCTATACGGAGCTGGATCCGCTGACGATCGAGTCGGAACTTCCGGAGGGTGTTACGCGATCGGAGGATTATCCCGCGGTGACGGTGGCCGTGGCCAAACGCAAGGGCACCAACGCCGTATGGGTCGCCGAGGAGGTCAAGAAGGCCGCCGAGGAATTCCAGCGGGAGGTTTTGCCGGAGGGCGTCTATCTGCGGGTCACGCGAGACTTTGGCCACACCGCCGACGAGAAGGTCAACGAACTGGTCGAGGCGTTGCTGGTGGCCATCGCGATCGTCGTTGCGCTGTTGGCCTACAGTCTCGGCTGGCGCGAAGGGCTGATCATCGCGCTGGCCGTGCCGATCACCTTCAGCATCACGCTGCTGATCAACCTGCTGCTGGGTTACTCGATCAACCGCGTGACGCTGTTTGCCCTGATCCTGTCGCTGGGGCTTGTGGTCGATGACCCGATCGTCGATGTCGAAAACATCCACCGGCACTTTGCGATGAAGCTGCTGGACCCTTACCGCGCGGTCGTGCGGGCCGTCAACGAGGTCCGCCCGCCGATCATCCTGGCGACGCTGGCAGTGATCATCTCGTTTGTGCCGATGTTCTTTATCACCGGCATGATGGGACCATACATGGCACCGATGGCGATCAATGTGCCGATCGCGATGCTGATGAGTTTGATCGTAGCATTCACGATCACGCCGTGGCTGAGTTATCATGTCCTCCGCAGTTCGGCCCAGCGGCAGCACGACCGGCAATTCGTCCTCGAAGATTGCAGCATGTACCGCGGCTACCGCTGGATCATGATGCCGGTCTTCGAGCGGCGGTCGCTGCGATGGGGAATCCTTGGCGCGATCGTCTTGCTGCTGGCCTTTGCCGGATGGCTGGTCATGGCCCAGAAGGTGCCGCTCAAGATGCTGCCCTTTGACAACAAGAACGAACTGCAACTGGTGCTCGATCTACCCGAAGGCACGACGCTGGAAACGACCGAAGCGGCCGCCCACGCCTTTTCCGATTATCTGGTCCGCGTGCCGGAGGTGACCGATGTGGTGACCATCGCCGGATCCGCCAGTCCGATCGATTTCAATGGCCTAGTGCGGCATTATTATCTGCGGCAAGGGCCGAATGTCGCGGATGTGCGATTCAATCTGGCAGCGAAAAAACGCCGCGCCCAGCAGAGCCACGCCATCGCCTTGCGGCTCCGCAATGACCTCACGGCGATCGCGCAACAACACGGCGCCCGGCTCAAGATCGTCGAATCGCCGCCGGGGCCGCCGGTCATCAGCACGCTGGTGGCCGAGGTCTATGGCGCGACCGGCCAGCCGTATGGCGAGATGGTCGATGCCGCACAGCGGGTGCGAACGATTATGGAGGCCACGCCGAATGTCGTCGATGTGGACGATATACTGGTCGCGCCGCAGACGCAATCGCGGTTTGTCGTCGATCGCGTTAAAGCCGACCTTCACGGCATCAGCGCCGCCCAGATCGCCGAGACGCTCAACACGGCCGTGCAGGGCCAGGCGGCGACTTCGTTGCGGCTGGACGACCAGGTCAATCCCGTCCAGGTCGTCCTGCAGCTTCCCCGCTCCGAACGCAGCCGGGCCGACCGGCTTGGCCAGTTCACACTGCAAAGCCCCGGCGGCGCGGCGGTTCCGCTGACGGAGCTGGGCCGCTTCGAAGAGACGACCATCGACCAGCCGATCTACCACAAGAACCTGCGGCCGGTTGTGTATGTCTTCGGCGACACGGCCGGCTTGCCGCCGCCGATCGCGGTCTTTACGCTGACCGACAAGGTCAAACAAGACCCCGCTCTGGCCGGATGGACGATCGGCTGGGCCGGCGAAGGCGAGTGGGAAATTACCATCCGCGTCTTCCGCGATCTGGGTATCGCGTTCGGCGTGGCGGTGTTGGGCATCTATATCCTGCTGCTCTATCAGACGCAGAGCTACCTGCTTCCGCTGATTCAACTGGTCGCGCTGCCGCTGACGATTATCGGCATCATGCCGGGCTTTTGGCTGCTCAACGGACTTACGGCCAAGCTGGTGGACGGCTGGCTCGACCCGGTTTATTTCACGGCGACCGGCATGATCGGGATCATCGCGCTGTCGGGCATCGCGACGCGCAACGCGATTTTGCTCATCGACTTCGTAGAAGAGCGCAAGGCCGAGGGCAAGCCGCTGGTCCAGTCGCTGCTGGAGGCCGGGGCCCTGCGAACACGCCCGATCCTTCTGACCTCATTGGCGGCGATGCTGGCGGCCTGGCCGATCACGCTGGACCCGATCTTCTCCGGACTGGCGTGGTCGCTGATCTTCGGCCTGCTGGTCTCGACGCTGTTTACGCTGGTCGTGGTGCCGATGATCTACTTCATGACCTACGCCCGAAAGTTTCAACCGCGGAAAATCGAATCCGCACAAACCCAAACAAGCTCGTAACTGAGGCAACGAACGATCGTGGCGGAAAAACCGGCGATATCGCCTTCGAAGGAAACCGTCGATCACCAGGTCCAGCGGGCCGCGGGGGCGGTGTTGGACGGCAAGCCCGGACGCGGTAAGCTGTCACGGCTCTGGCCGTTCCTGGGGCCGGCCTTCATCGCCAGCGTCGCCTATGTTGACCCCGGAAACTTTGCCACCAACATCCAGGGCGGCGCCTTATTTGGATACCGGCTGTTGTGGGTCATTGTTGCCAGCAATCTGATGGCCATGCTCGTCCAGACCCTCTCGGCCAAGATGGGTATCGCCTCCGGCAACAATCTGGCCGAGTTGTGCCGCCTCCATTTTCCCCGCCCGCTGACGCTGTCGATGTGGGTGGTCATGGAGATCGTCGCGATGGCGACGGACCTGGCCGAGTTCATCGGCGCCGCCGTCGGCTTTCAACTGTTGTTCGGCATCCCGCTGTGGATGGGCGGACTGCTCACGGCCGGGGCAACCATCCTGATCCTGGGCCTGCAGCGCTACGGCTTTCGGCCGCTGGAAGTGGTGATCTCGTTGCTGATCGGCATCGTCGCGGCCAGTTATCTGATGGAAACGATCCTCGATCGCCCGAACTGGACCGAGGTGTTCGTCAACGCCGTGGTGCCGCGCTTCGCCGGGCCGGCGAGCGTGGTCGTCGCCGCCGGAATCCTCGGCGCCACGGTCATGCCCCACGCCATCTTCCTGCACTCGGCCCTGACCCAGGGCCGCATCGTCGTGCGGGATCCGGCCAGGCTGCGGCGGCTCTTCAAGTTTGAGGTGCTCGATGTCACCATCGCGATGGGCCTGGCGGGGCTGGTCAACGGCGCCATGCTTGTCATGGCCGCGGCCACCTTTCACCACGCCGGACAAACCGAAGTCGGCACGCTCGAAGAGGCGCATCGCACACTGGAGCCCTTGCTGGGCCGCTTTGCCGGGACCCTGTTCGCCGTGTCATTGCTGGCGTCGGGGCTCTCGTCGTCGGCCGTCGGCACTATGGCGGGACAAATCATCATGCAGGGATTCCTGCGGCGGCAGATCGCGCCGTGGCTTCGCCGCCTGATAACGATGCTACCGTCGATCGTCGTCATCGCGATGGGACTGGATCCGACGCGAGCACTGGTGATCAGCCAGGTGATCCTCAGTTTCGGCTTGCCCTTCGCGGTGATCCCGCTGGTGTGGTTCACCCGCAAACGGTCGATTATGGGGGTCCTGGTCAACCGGCCCGCGACGACGATCGCGGCCGGACTGGTGGCGGCGGTGGTTGTGGTATTGAACGGCTATCTGCTCTGGCAGACCTTGTTGGGAGAGTAAGCCCATGTTTCGACATATCCTCGTTCCGTTGGATGGTTCCGAACCGGCCGAAGCGGCACTGCCGGTCAGTACCGCACTGGCCCGTGCCCTCGGCGCGGAGATGACGCTGGTCCATGTCATCGAGCGCGACGCCCCAAGCCAGGTTCACGGACATCCTCACCTGCGGGAGCCGGGTCAGGCACAGGCCTATCTGGAATCGATTGCCGCTCGGCTGACTTCAACATCAATCCCCATCCACCTCCATGTCCACGACACCCAGGTAACCGATGTGGCCGCCAGCCTGGCCGGCCACTCTCGCGAACTGGCCATCGACCTGATCGTCATGGCCTCGCACGGCCGAAGGGGACCGAGGGACTGGTTCTGGGGAAATGTGGGCGAGCAGATATTGGACACCGGTATGGTCCCGGTTCTGATGGTCCGGTCCGGCCAAAACCTCCCGCAGGAGTTCCCATTCCGGCGGATTCTGGTTCCGCTCGAGGGCCGCGGACTGCATGAAGCGGGCCTGAGAATCGCCGAAGAGCTGGCCGCCGCCCTGCGGGCACAGCTTCATCTGGTGGTCGTCGTCCCCACCCGGCAGACCCTTTCCGCTGAAGGGGCCGCCAGCGGCCAGTACCTCCCCGGAGCTGCCGAAGTGATGCTCGATCTGGCCGACGAAGACGCCCGCGACTACCTGCAAGGCGAGCTGACCCGCCTGCACGGCCGCGCCGTTGCCGCGTCGGCCCAGGTGGACCGCGGCGATCCGGCCGAGTGCATTGCCGGGGCGGCGCGGAAGACTCAAGCCGACCTGATTGTCCTCGCCACGCATGGTAAGACCGGCCTGCGGGCCTTCTGGACCGGAAGTGTCGCGGCCCGCGTCTGTGCCCGCACGGAAACCCCCGTGCTCCTGGTGCCGGAAATTCGCGCCGGAGCGCCGACCGAAGGCGATTCAAAACCGCCGAAGAATATGCAATAATGCGGATACATATTGGCGATGAATTATTTCTTCGCCAGATCCACGCACACCAGTTCCCGGTCGTTGCGGGCATAAACGCGGCGGTTGGCAAACGCCGGGTGCGACCAGCACACGCCTCCGCGCTGATCGAGCTGATCCATCGTCGGCTCCAAAATCCTGGCTCGGCTGATTTCGTGGAATCCCTTCGGCGACAGCGTCCCGATGACCAGCTCGCCCCGTTCGTTGAACATCCAGGTTGTCGGGCCATTCTGCACGAAATGGATAGTCGCCCACCGGGCCTTCGGCACCGCCGTCGAATCCTCCCACACCCGGTCGCCTGTTTTACGATCCAGGCATCGAAATTGTCCGTAGGTATCGACGCCATAGATGTTTTCGCCCAGTATCACCGGTGTGGAGATGCAGCAGTGCAGCGAATCGGTTTCCATTTCGCTGGGGCCGAATCGCCGCCACGCGCAACTGACGGTTCGATCGGGACTGAGTTTGAGCAGCAGTGAGCCGTCGTAAAATCCGCTGACAAACAGCAAGCCATCTTGGTCCACCGGCGTGGGCATGTTGATGACCATCTTCGAGTGTTTGTACGGATACTCCCAGACGAGTTTTCCGTCCGAGGGTTCCAGCCCGACCACGCGTGTACCCGTCCAGCAAACCAGGGTGCGCTTGCCGCCGTGATCGATGACGATCGGCGCCGAATAGCCGATCGGGTCGTCGAGGGCCCGCCAGATCTCCTTGCCGGTCACCTTGTCGAATGCGACCACCGACGCTCCATCCTGCCCCCCGGCCAGAACAATCAGCTTGTCGCCTTCCACTAACGGCGCGGCGGCGATTCCCCAGATGGGCATCCGCAGCTTGTAATCCTTGAGCAAATCCTTCTGCCACAGAATTTTCCCCGTGGCTGCATCGAAGCAGAACAGATGGCCCATGGTCCCGAATGAATACGCCCGGCCGGAGTCGATCAGCATCGCCGCCCGCGGCCCGGCCGGATATTGAACATTGCGATACTTGCAAGCATAGCGGTACGACCAGACGGGTTTGCCGTTGTCGGCATCGAAACAATGTATCCGCTCGGACTCCTCCGGCTCGGTCACGCGGTCCATGACGAACACCCTGCCGTCGGCGACGACCGGGCCGTTGTAGCCCGGACCGATCGGAGCCCGCCACAGCGGCGCCGGTTCCTTCGACGCGAAAGATTCGATCAGGCCGGTCTCGTTCCATTGCCCGTCGCGGGTCGGCCCGCGCCATTGCGGCCAGTCGTCGGCCCGAGCGGTCACAAACAATAGAGACACCATCATTGTCGCCAAGATCATTGGTTGTGCCATGATTCACTCCGGGAGATGGGTTTGCACGATTGTCAGATTCGCCACGGTGCCCGCATCGGCCGGGTCAACAACTCTGAGGCCTCGGGATCGTCGGCGATCTGCTCGGTCGCTGGGTTCCACCGGACCTTGCGGCCCACCCGCATCGCGATGTTGGCCAGGTGGCACACCGACACCGACCGATGCGCCTCTTCGATCGGCGCGGCCGGTGGGACCTTGGTGATGATCGCGTCGATGAAGTTGCGGTAGTGGTCATCGGACTTGTAGAGCTGGATTTCGTCGGGGCCGATCTGTTCCTTGAGGATGGACTCGGGCTTGGACCAGATCTGCCCGCGCGCGACGAACAGCGTGCCTTTATCGCCGGTGAAGGTGATGCCGTTGGGATACTGGTTGCGGAATTCATCCTTGGCAAAGTTGGTCACCGTCACGCCGTTTTCGTAGCGGGCCTCGTAGCGCCAGTGCAGCGCGGTGTTAAAGAGACCCTTGGTCGGAAAGACGGCCTTGCCCTCGACCTCGGTCGGGCCGGTGAGCGTGGTGCCCATCGCCCACTGCGCGATGTCCATATGGTGCGCGCCCCAGTCGGTCACGCAGCCGCCAGCGTAATCGAAGATCCACCGCCAGCCGAACGCGTCCACCCGCTTGGGCGAATACGGCGCCATCGGCGCCGGCCCCAGCCACATCTCGTAGTCGATGCCCGGCGGGACCGGCTCGAAGTAGTCGCCGTCGATGGACATGCTGCCGGGGATTTCGACCTCGATCGTCTTGAGTTTGCCGACACGCCCGTTGCGGACCAGCTCGCAGGCCCGGCGGAATTCCTGATCGCTCCGCTGCTGGGTGCCGGTCTGGAAGACCGAGCCGTAGCGTTTGACCGCCTCGACCATTTTCCGTCCGTGCTGGATCGTCAGCGACAGCGGCTTTTCGCAATACACCGCCTTGCCGGCCTTGACCGCCTCAATCGCCGTGATCGCGTGCCAGTGGTCCGGCGTGGCGATCATCACCGCGTCGATGCTCTTGTCGGCCAACAGCTCGCGGAAATCGCCGAACGGCTTGCAGCCGCGGTACTCTTTTTCGGCGCCGTAGTACTGGTTGACGATCTTCTGGGCATTCTCGCGGCTGCGGGTCTGCACATCGCAGACGGCCACCGCCTGGACCCGCTTGTCGTTCATCAGCCCCTGCAGGTCGCCGGTGCCGCGCCCGCCCACGCCGATGGCGCCCAGCGTCACCCGCGCGCTCGGCGCCGGCCGACCGTCCTGGCCGAGGGCTGAAGCGGAGATAAAATACGGAAGCGTTATAGTTCCTGCGGCCGCGGCGGCGGCTCCGGCCAGAAACCGACGGCGATTACACCTGGATTCGGGAAGCATCGGGGGTGGATTCCTTCTGGGGTTCGTGTTGGTCTTTGACAAACAGTTCCTTCATGCGGACGCCCACCGCCGAAGTCAGCAGCATCAGGTAGTCCAGATCCGTCAGACTGTAGTGGCTGTCCTCGGCGGCGTTGTCGATGTAGATCACGCCGTGGCAACCCGTCATGCTCGTGATCGGCGCGATCAGGGCCGAACGGATTCGCTCGTAAAGCTGTTCTTTGGGCAGGATGGGGATCAGGATGTACTCCTGACGGTTCAGCGCCTCGTCGATCAGGTCGCGGAAGAGGATCTCATGCAACTCAACCGATTGTCCCGTGCGGCGCTTGCCGAGCTTGATCGACAGCCCGCCCGTCGGGGTCTTCCGCAGGCCGATCCAGGTATGCAACATGTTGAAGTGCTTGATCGAGATCGCCAGCAGCGTCTTGCAGAACAACTCCGGCGTGTCGGCCTTCTCGATCGCCGTCAACGCCGTCAAAAAATCTTTTTGCCGCGGCGGGGGCATCCGGATATCCGGCGAATCGCTCTGGTCGTAGCGGCGGACGATATTCTTCATCGCGCGGGTGGCATACTTGAGCGAGTCCTCATGGGCCTTCTCGGAGGGCAGCGCCGCTTCGGCGGTGACCATGCGGATCTCGATCGTGAACTCGCCCACCAGCAGAATATCGCCATCCTTGATCGGGGATTTGCGGATGGGCTGGCTGTTCAGCTTGGTCCGCCCTGTTTTGTCCAGGTCCTGCGCGAACCACTGCATCTGGTCCCCGCACAGCACACAGTGCTCATAGTTGACCGACTCGTGAAGCAGACAGACATGGCTTTCCACCTCGCGGCCGATATACACCGGCCCGCGGTCGAAGTGATACTCCTTGACGAACTGATCGGCCTGTTTTACCACCAATTGCATCGTTGGGGCTCCTGCCTCATCGTGATACGGACATTATTCCTTCGGTGCAATAGGACTGGCGGCCGCGCTCGCGAAGCCGCCATGCCTGCGATCCACGATCTATCTATAGTATCCCACTCTCCGGCCGCCAAGTCAAGCGGCCAATACTCAAAATGCCCTCATTCTCATTTTTCCACCTCCGGCCCGTCGTCGCTGAATTCCCTTGCAAAACCAAGTCCGGGCGATACAATCCCCAAACCCGGATTGATCCTCGAATGATGAATCTCAAGGTGTGTTTTGCTGCAAGCGGATCACGACAATCGAATCCCGTTATCCCGGATCCAGCGGCTGATCGGGTCGCTCATGCATCGCGCCAAGCGCGAAGGGGCATTTTTCTACCTCGAGTGCATGGCCGATCTGACCGAGCTGACCGAGATGCGCAAGGCCTACAGCCGCTCCGTCGGCGTGCGGGTGACCACCAACGACTTTTTCTTCCGCGCCATGGCCCTGGCCGCGGCCGACTATCCCCGCATGGCCGCGCAGGTCATCGACGGCGATCCCGACCATCTGCAACTCTCCCCGACTATCGGCGTGGGCTTTGCCGTGGCCGCACCGCAGGGACTGGTCGTGCCGGTGATTCAGGATATCCACAACAAAACCCTGCCCCAGATCGCCCGCGAAAGCGACGCCCTGCTGCAAAAGGCCCGTTCGAACAAACTGTCGTTGGATGATTTTTCCGGCGCCAATGTCGTGTTGACGGGTTTGGGGATGTACGGGGCGCATTCGTTCTACGCCATCGCCCAGCCGGGCACCTCCGGCATCCTCTCCATCGGCAACATCGGCGATACGATCGTACCCACCGGCGACGGATTCGTCGTTCGCAAACACATGTCCGTGTGCCTGGCCGCCGACTATCGCGTCGTCGATGAGTTCTACGCCGCCGGATTCCTCAGCAAAATGGTCGGCCATCTTGAGCATCCGCGATTCCTCATGGATGTCGAAGCGTAATTTTCCAGTCAGCGCAGAAAATTTTTCATCGCAGAAAATATTTGAGTTGACAATCGCTGATTCGCTACGATAATTTTAAACATCATAGAGAATAGAAGAGCATGACATGCTTTTCGATAAAGGTTGCTTCCTCTCATCCACGAAGCAACCTTCTTTTTTCCCCGCAGTGCTGAAGATCATTCCCGGGCAATCGCGATTTCGGAATGCTCATCGGGCCTTGCGGGCGACGGTTCCGATGGAGGTTGCGGCGACGAGCTTTCCGTCGAAGCGCAGACGGGTGATTCGCACACCGCTACGGCCGCAATCGTTTCCGGCTGCGGTTGCGAAACTTCAGGTTGCATCGCAATCGGAGTTTCAACAGCTTGCGGCACAACCGGAAGCTCAACAACCTGCGATACGACTGGTGTCTCGACTTGCGGCAAAGGCGCTGCGGCTGTAGAAGATTCCAGCGTTGGCGATTGCGGTTGCGAAATGGAAACCGGCGGGATCACGACGGGCTTGCCGAGCGATTGGTGCACAAACTCGGCGACCGCCCGATAGTCGATCGAGCCGTTGCAGGTCTCGTCGTATTCGAAGATGGTCTTGCCGTAGCTGGGGGCCTCGGCCAGCTTGACATTCGGCCGGATCGCTGTCGGGATCACCTGGGCCTGCGACCACGCACAGTCGGTGCCGCGGGCGGCGGCGATGAATTTCTCGATGTCCGTCCGGACCTACGTCGAAAGCGTCACGCGGCGGTCGTACATGCACAGCAGGATTCCGCTGACGACCAGGTTGGGGTTGATCCGCCGTCGGACGATCGTAATCGTCTCCAGC
>PMBP01000378.1 GCA_003152975.1 Phycisphaerales bacterium
GTCCTTGCCGAACAGCTTGACCGACAGTGCCGCGACCTTGGCGTTGAGGAGGCAGAGCTTGGCTGGTGAGGTTGGGTCGTTCCTGTAGTAGACCGAGTACCCGTCCGTCGGGCTCAGCACGACCTGCTTGATGTTCTCCTTCGGGATGCCCGTCCCGATGCCGACGTAGTCGGCGACCTTGTCAGCCGGGAAGTTGGTATTGACCGCCGATCCCATGGCGGAGATCACGTTCGGCAGGTTCAGAATCTGGGCCGGATCCGCCATTTTGTGCAGCAGGTCCACGAGGACCTCCTGCTGGCGCGAGGATCTGATGAAGTCGTTCTCTCCTACGCCCCGGCGGGACCTGACATAGGCCAGCGCAGTCCTGCCGTCCAGATGCTGTGGCCCGGCGGGGATGTGGAGGCCGATGTGGCCGTCGAGCCAGTCGTAGTTCCATTCGTCAATCACGGCCGGATTGTTGACGTCTATTCCGCCGACCAGGTCGATCATCTTCACGAACCCTTGCAGGTTCATCGTGCCGTAGTAGTCGATGTGGACCCCGACGAGGTACTGGACCTCCTGTTGGAAGAAATCGAATTGACCCGTGTGGGAATTGAACGACGCGTTGTACTTGTAGAACGAGTTGAGGGTGATGATCGACGAGACTGCCGGGTGTGTAGCGAGGTAGACAGGGAAGCTCGAGGCGTCACGCGGCACGCTGATCATCTGGACCGAGTTGGTCACGGGGTCGTAGCTGACGACCATGATCGAGTCGTAGTTGTAATTGCCCGGCCGGGTGGGGTCGGAGTCGTAGCCCGTCAGGAGGATCGTGACGCGCTTGTCGATCGAGGGGGTCGGCGTCGGGGTCGGCGTCGGTTCCGGTGTCTGCGACGGCGCCAGCGTCGGGGTCACGGTCGGAACCGGAGTCGAGAAGTCGATCAGCGACGAGGGTCCCGGAGTCGCGAATATCTTGTTCTCGGCCGCGGAGACCGCCGCCAGGTAGATGCCGGCGCCGGCGTGGCTGAGCACGATCACAGCCACCAGGGCGACGACTACCGCCCGCTCCGGCACCTTGCGGCTCCTCGACGGCTCGCCCGCGGCGAAGGCATGCACGACGGCGGCGAGCCTCCAGACGCCAAACGCGAGCACGACGACGGCCGCGGTGCCGCTGAAGGCCGGGTCGATGAAGCTTGCACCGAAGTGGAACAGCCCCTGGCGTAGTTGGTTGAGAACGATCAGAAGAACGAGAAATGCCGGCACAGCGAAGATCGCCGCAGCCCGACGGTTGCGGAGATAGAGCTGGCCGAGGCCGGGCCATACGAAGGAGAGGAGGGCGGCCAGCGAAGGCGATCGCCCGGTACCCCTCGTGGCCGTCTCGTCAGTGGCCTTGTCGTCGGTGGCCTTGTCGTCGGTGGCCTTGTCGTCGGTGGCCTTGTCGTCGGTGGCCTTGTCGTCGGTGGCCTTGTCGTCAGGAACCGTGTCGTTCGTATCCAAATCGCAGGGACTCTATCACAACGAATCCTGAAACCTGCTGCCGATCAGCCGGCGAGCCCGCCCGGGCGGACTCGCTCGTAGCGGAAGTTGGCCGCTTCGGGCCGGGCCAGCCATTCGGCGAGAGTCTGGGCGGTCTCGTCTTTCGCCGAGAGGATCGGATTCGTGACGGGCCATTCAATGCCGATCGTGGGGTCGTTCCAGCGAATGCCAGATTCGGTGGCACGGTTGTACGTCCCCGTGGTCAAGTACTCGATCTCGGCATATTCGGACAGCACGCAGAACCCGCGCGCGAAGCTTGCCGGCGCCCAGAGCTGCCGCGGCTCATCGGCACTGATCTCGACGCCGACCCACCTGCCGAGCGTGGGCGATCCGAGCCTGATGTCGACGGCTACCAGCAGGGCCCGGCCTTGCGTCACGCGCATCAGCTTGCCCATGGGCGGATCCCACTGGAAATGCAGGCCGCGGACGACGCCCCGGCTGGAGCGTGAGTGATTCAGCTGGAGGAATCGATCGGGCAGTCCGAGCGCGGCGAAGAGATCCTGCCGATAGACCTCCATGAAGAAGCCCCGATCGTCTCGCATCGCCGCCGGCACGACGATCTTGACCTCGTCGAGCGCGGTGGGTTCGATCGTGAAGGGCATCTTGGTTCGGCGCTCCATGCTGAAGACGACGGCAGCCGCCCTCCGGTATCCCCAGGAAACGGGCTTTGCCTCTTGGTCGTGGCGATTATCCCACGCGAAAGCGGGCCGGCGGTTGCGCGCCCAACTCCCGCGAGGGATATTCAGCCGCCGGGCCGGGAGCAACCGAGTGCCCGAGAGGGAGGTACGGAACCGCATGATTCGCCGCTACGCCGCGGCTCTGCGATTGACGCTCGCGGCTGCGGACATGGCCCTGGCGCTAATCGTAGTCGTGGGCGCCACGAATCTGCGGTACGGGCGAACGTCCGGGTGGCCGCCCGACGTCGAGGCCTCGCTACCGGACCCGAACCTCGCGGTCGCGGTCTTCGTCGGCATGTGGATCGGCGTTCTGTGGCTTCAGGGCCTCTATCGCAGCCGGGTCAGGTGGACCAGGCTCGGCGACATCGGCGCGGTCCTGCGAGCCACCATCGTCCAGCTCGCCCTGACGCTGAGCCTGCTGTTCCTGTTCAAGCTGCCGGACGTTAGCCGCCTGCTGCTGATCGAAGTCTTCCCGTTGCTCGCCGCCGCAGCGATCGGCGTAAGGATCGTCACCCGCCAGATCCTCGTGCTCGCCCGCGACCACGGCCGGAACGTTCGCTTCATGCTGGTGCTCGGAGCAAGCCCGAGGGCCAAGGCCTTCGCGGACCTGGTGGAGAGCCACGCCGAGTTGGGCCTGGTCGTGATCGGTCATCTCAAGGCCGATCCGTCCGACGGTGGCAGCGTTCTGAATCGGCCTCTACTGGGCCAGCTCGACGGCCTGGAGCAGGTCCTCCACAGCCGCATCGTCGACGAGGTCGCCATCTGCCTGCCGTTCTCGAGTGAGGACCTCATCGAGCAGGCGATCTACATCTGCGAGCAAGAGGGCAAGGTCGTGAGGATGCCGGTGGCCCCGGTCGAACGCATGCTGACGGCGGCGCGGCTCGAAAGCATCGACGGAATCGGGGTCTATTCCATGGCCAACGGGCCCGATCGGGCCGTCAGCCTGGCCCTCAAACGCCTTATCGACATCGTGGGCGCCGCCCTGATGATGGTCGTCCTATCGCCCGTGATGGTGGTGCTTGCCGTCGCCATAAAGCTCGACTCACGGGGCCCCGTGTTCTTCCGGCAGGAGCGAGTGGGCCTCCATGGACGACTATTCCCGGTGGTCAAGTTCCGGAGTATGTGCGCCGATGCCGAGGAGAGACTGCCCGACCTCATCCGGGAGAACGAGATCAGCGGTCACGCCTTCAAGCTCGCCCACGACCCGAGGATCACACGAGTCGGCCGCTTTCTGCGCCGAACCTCTTTAGACGAGCTGCCTCAACTCGGCAACGTGCTGCGGGGCCAGATGAGCCTCGTCGGCCCGCGTCCTCCTCTCCCCAGCGAGGTCGCCAGATACGATGTCTGGCACCGCCGCCGCCTCTCGATGAAACCGGGCATGACCGGTCTCTGGCAGGTCGGCGCCCGCCAGGATCCGGAGTTCGATCGCTGGGTCCAGCG
>PMBP01000183.1 GCA_003152975.1 Phycisphaerales bacterium
CAGAAATCCACCAGGACCGGCTGGTCGCCCTGAACGGTTTGCGCAAACGAAGCATCAGTCAATTCCATGACAGTACCCGCCATGTGATATCCTTTCGTACCCAAATCAATCCTTGTGTTCACGGCGGGTTATTGTATCAGGGATGGACGCACAGTCAAAGGGGAATCGGACAAAGTCGCCGGCTTCGGTCTCGAGCGGGTGGATAAGGGCCCGATATTCGGTAGGACATCAGAAGGATATCTGGAGACGGCCCCCGATCACGAAAGTGTCGCCGACACTCCTGTCGCCGCCGGTGTTGACCAGGTACTGAATCGAGGGGCTCAATACGAAGTGGTCGCTAAGGACCGCGCTGTAGTACAACTCATAGACGGCCTCGTAATCCTCGGTGTATCCCGACCCGGCCACATCGCTGAAGAAACCCTGGGCGTATCCCAAACCCAGCGTGTCCTTGTCGCGGCCCTCGAACAGGCCCTGATAGGAAAGCCCCACGCTCGNNATCCGCCCAGCCGTAACGGCCGGACGCGCCCAGGCCTTGACTGTCGTCGGCGTTGTCGTTTTCCTTGCAGATCATCTGGTCGCCGCTGAAGTAGTAGCCCCTGTCGTCCCGCCAGGTTGCGCCGGTATCGAAGGTCTCCTTGTCCTGCGGGTCATACCAGACGCCCACGCGGTAGGCGCCGGGCAATGGGCCGCGGGCTGACTGGATTTTCGTCACAACACCGGTCTCGGCAATGTGGAACCAATAATCCTCGTCGTGGAACGCCGTGTTGAAACCCGTTTCGCGGTAGTCCGCCTGGGCGTCGATCAGCCCATAGGCGATGTACCACCACTCCACGGGATTGTAAATCGTCGCGGCCCCCAACCCCAACCCCAATCCGTAGTCCGGGAGGGGGATCGTGGGATTGTTGACCAAAGCCGGGTTGAGGAACTGGGCCGTCTGGTCGTTGGCGTAAGCGTTGTTGTCAAACGCGACTGTGCTGCCCCCGCAGTCAAAGCCGCCGGTGATGTCAATCTTTCCAACGCGGATACGCAAAGTCTTGTCGAAGAAGGCCTGCTCGTACCAGACCTGCGAAATTGCCATTGCCTCGCTCGGTACGCCGTCGCCATTGACGCCGAAGTAGCTTCCGACGGCCGGGTCGTTGATACCGCCATACTTCGACCAGGACCCCATGGCCGCAATGTAGATTCCGCCCTCCAGGCCCAGCAGCCGCTTCAGGTCGCCGGCCAGTTCGAGGTCATAACTGCCTGAAGCCCGCCCCGCCCGGCGATGCGTGCTCAGGCCTCCGCGTACATTTTGCTGGTAGATGTTCGTGGACCCGATTCCCAGGGTCAGCCCCGTCGGCTCCAGCAGCGTCCGCGATAGAAAGCTGCCGGGGTGGGACAAAACATCCTTTTCGAACCAGTCCTCCGCCGCCGTCGCCGCGTTGCACATCGCTTTCAGACTGCTATCGGTCAATGCGCCGGCCCCTTCGGTAACCTGCTGAACAACGGGTATCGAATCCTGTGCGCCCTGCGCGATCCCGCCAAACAAAAACAAAACCGATCCGACCATGGCCAGGGAACCGTGTGCTTTCATATCCCAGTCCTTCTCATATTCCGAAAATCGACCTTCAATACCGATTTCAAAACCACGACGCCGTCAACCCCCATTGTGCTGAAGCTCCGGATATTTTCGGCCGACGAACCGGATCAAATTGATTGTTTATGCGAGGAATTCTGCGGGTACCGATCCCCGTCCAAACCACCGTTCATCCACGATCGGATCCATAGGAATAACCGAAACCTTATCGGACAAAAAAGCCCCTTTCCCAAACCGCGCAAACAAAAAGTCCCGAGATTCAAATGTCGACGCGGGATACGATTTACGGTATAATGTTCGCTCCATGGCTATCGATCAAGAGACGACGGGTAAGAAAGAAATGAGGGTATAAAATATAATGAGACGACATAGCTTAAAGATTGCGATCGTAATGCTGTTGGTGAGTAGTGGGATTTTGTTGGCCGAGGTTCGCACGGCCATCGTTCGCCTGCCGTCCGAACAGGCCGGTCCGGAATTCCGCTTCCCCGAGAATCCATCCGGTAAGGTGCCGAGTCCGTCGCAAAGCGACGCCGCCTCCAAGGCCGTGTTCACGCTGGTCGATGGAACCCGCGATCGCAACGGGGGTGAGTTAGCCAAGCTCAACGACGGCAAGCTGCCCGCCGAAGCAGATCAGCCGGCCGAGAATTTCTTCTTCGCCGCCGGTTCTGATGGCGGCCGATTGGCGATCGACCTGGGCAAGATTACCGAGATCACGCAGGTCAACTCCTATTCCTGGCACCCCGCTGGCCGCGGTCCGCAGGTCTATACCCTGTTCGCCTCCGACGGCAAGCCCGCCGATTTTAACGCCGCCCCCAAGCGGGGCACCCCTCCGGATAAATGCGGCTGGAAACAACTGGCCAAAGTGGATACCAGGCCCAAAAAGCCGCTCGAACCCGGCGGCCAGTACGGCGTCAGCGTCTTTGACCCCAAGGGCCCGCTGGGCTCCTATCGTTATCTGCTCCTAGATATTGTCCGGACTGATCCGAACGACCTCTTCGGAAACACCTTTTACAGCGAGATCGATGTTGTTGCCGCCGGCGATCCCGTCGTTGCTGCCGTCTCCGCCCGTCCGGCGTCCGGGCCGGTTCGCCGGGATTCGTTCATTGCCGATCCGGGCGGTTATGAAATCGTCATCGATACCACCGAAACTCCCGACCTGACCGACTGGGCCATCAAGGAACTGGCCCCTGTCCTCCAGAAATGGTATCCGCAGATCGTTGGGATGTTGCCCAGCGAGGGCTACCAGGCCCCCAAGCGGTTTGTGGTCTTCTTTAGCCAGTCCATGCAGGGTGTTGCGGCAACCGGTGGTACCCGTGTCTCGTGCGCCGCCGCCTGGTTCCGCAGCAACCTCAAGGGCGAGGCCATAGGAGCCGTCGTCCATGAGCTGGTCCATGTCGCCCAGCAGTATGGCCAGGCCCGTCAAGCCGGTCAGCGCCCGGCCCGAGCGCCCGGCTGGGTCGTCGAAGGCATGGCCGATTACATCCGCTGGTTCCTCTATGAACCCCAAACCCGCGGCGCCGAAATTCCCCCCGCCCGCGCCGCCCAGGCCAAATACGACGCCGGCTATCGTATCAGCGCAAACTTCATCAGCTGGGTAACGAAGAATGCCGCCAAGGATATCGTGGGAAAACTGAATGTTGCCGCCCGCCAGGGCACCTATAGCGACGATATCTGGAAGGAGGCCACCGGCCAAACCCTCCAGGAACTCGGCGAAAAGTGGAAACAGTCCCTCGCGGATCCAAAACCCGCTGAGGAAAAAAAGAACTGACGGTATCCCCCTCCAGGTATGTAAATGGGGCGGGTTGTATGACCCGTCCATTTCTCTATATCCTGTCCCCTATATCCTGAGAACATGCACCGCGCAGGCCAGGCATGGGTCGAACGCATGGATCACCCGCAGCACCTCCACCGGATGCTCGCGATCCTGCACGGGCGTACCCACCAGCGCTTGCTCCATCGGGCCCGGCTTGTCTTTGTCGTCGCGCGGACTGGCATTCCAACAGGTCGGCGTGATCACCTGATAGTGCGCGATCTTGCTTTCGGCGATCCGCAGCCAATGCCCCAGCGCTCCCCGCGGCGCCTCGATCAACGCCGCCCCCGTCCCTTCCGTCGGTGTTGCAAAGGCCGTATAGACCGATCCGCCCACCTCCAATCCATCCAGCCACCCCGGCAGCGCCTCAACCAGTTCCAGCGTCTCCTGTGCCCGGGCCTTATGGCGGTCAAGCACGCTGATGCCCTTGCGATACCGTCCCGCAATCCACATCCGGGCAAGCGGCCCGGTCTCGTAGGGCTGCCAATCATACCGCGGCGCCTTCAGCCACGAATAGGCCCCCTCCTTGGGATACGCCGCCTGCGTGATCCCTTCGGAGGGGTGGCGGTCCGGCGCCGAATCCGCAAACCACGACCGCCGGATATGTTCGCCGATCGCCTTCGGGGCCAGCGGCTGCACTTCCCCGCCCCCGGCGACAATGCGACCCGGACCAAAGAAGGATTTGCCCTCATCCAGCCCGAACGCGCCGAACGATAGTAAATTCCCGTTCCCCCGTGCCAGCTTGCCGTATTCAGGATACTGCGAAGCGATATACTCCACATCCGGGATATAAGTGGATCGGACAAACGCCGCGATGGTCGCCGCATGTTTCCGGGCCTGGTCGATCGCCTCGCGGGTCGGCACCTGCGTAAATCCCCCCGCGATGAAGGCCGGCGAGTGCGGCTGTCGGCCGGCGAAGACCGCCGCCATCTCGTTGACCTGCCGGACGACCCTCAGCGCCGTCTTGTAGTGTTCGATCAGCCGGGCCGAGTCGCTTTCGCCGATTCGCCGGTCCACCTTCCACTCCGGCGTCCACGGCGGCGAGTCAGGCCCCGCCGCAAAATCCAGCAATGACAGATGGTAAAAGTGCAGAATATGCGACTGCATGAAATTCGCCGCCAGAACGACATTCCGCAAAATCCGCGCGTTGGCCGGAATTTTTGCCCCGCACGCCGCCTCCAGCGCCATCGACGCGACCACCCCGTGCGGCACGCTGCACACCCCGCAGATCCGCTGGGTCAGGTGTGAGGCCTCCGTCGGGTTCCGCCCCACCAGCAGCCGCTCAAAGCCGCGAAACGAGGTCCCCCCCAGCCGGGCCTCGACCACCTGCTGGGTTCCGGAAACGGCCTCGACGGTCACCTCCACTCGCAGGTGGCCTTCCAACCGGGTTACGGGATCAACGATGAGCAGATTCGCCATGATTGTAACTCCATATCAAGGAGAGAAAATATTGAATATTCGATCAGTTCCGCGGACCCCGACCCTGTCCCCGGCCGCGACGGCGTTGGGCCGGATTTGGAAAGGTCGGCTCGGTGCATCCTAGGCACGGCGATCCGGCCTGCACGCACCAGTTGACCCCGTTGTTCCACTTCATCTGGGCACATGGGGCCCCCGTGGCCGGCCCCTGGCACCCCAGGTCTTCCATGCACTTTCCGTTGATTCCGAAACTGCGGGCCTTGCCCCGATCCTCAAACGGGCACTCGTCGTGGATCCGTCGGCCGTAAATCGAGGTTGGCCGTCCGCGATCATCCACCGGGATATTCTTTCCCTGCAATACGGACACCAGGGTCGAAACGATCCAATTGGGATGCGGCGGACATCCGGGAACATGCAGGGTACTGCCGCCGGTGACCTCGCGGACGGTCTTGACCCCCGCGGGATTGCCTCCGATGGCATTGACTCCCCCGTACGAGGCGCAGGTCCCGATGCAGACGACCTGCTTGGCCCGGCCGGCCAGGTCCCGCACGGCCTGCTCGAAGGTGATCTCCTTGCCGCCGTCGGACCACGGCACGCACGCATGGCCGCCAAAAGCCGTCGGCACGCCGCCTTCCACCAGCAGGATAAAATTGTCGGCCCGTTTGACCTCATCGACCACCGTCTGCCCCGCCCCGGCCGACAGGGTGGGGTGATAGGCCAGCGAGACTGAACGGATGAGCACATCGGCCGCGTCTTTCGGATCGCTCGGCGAGATATAGTTCAGAAACGAGATTGAGCATCCGCTGCATCCGCTGCCCTGCAGCCACAACACCGACGGCGCTTCCGGCCGACCGGTCGCCTGCTCCACGGCCCATAGGTCCGTCGGATTCAGCCCCAGCGCCGCCGATGCCGCCGCACAGTACTTCAGGAACGATCGTCTCGTGATCAGCATATAAATCCCTCTATTATGTCCCAATCTTCCGCGATGCCATCATCGCCCCGGCATACCCATTCCAGGTGCACCGACACCGGTGGCGAGTTGATCGGTTTTCTTGTCTGTGTTCAATCCCTGGGGTTGGTAACAGAGTTCAGGTGCCGGCAGCCCGACATTCATACCCTGTGCGGGATACCGCCGACTACGGGATCAGGGTCTCGCCCTCGCTCGCCGTCGGCTGCGGCAGGGGGGTATCGATTGCCGATGTCCCCATGGCCGCTGGCTTGGCAGGTAACTCGATGATCGGGATTCGGGGTTGACTCGCCTCAGCCATTCCGGCCTCGGAGGTCGGACTTTCGAGGGACTCGTCGTCGAATTCGTCGTCGAAAATCAGATCATCTTCCGACAGATTCTCGTCTTCATCCTCGATTACGGAAATCGATGAGACAGCCGCTTGGGGTTCTGCCAGGGGTTTTTGATCGTGGGCCGATTCGGCTTCCGTCGCATAAATGGCCTTGGGTACCGCCTGCTCGGCCGGTTCGTCGGTCAGCGCTCGGACCAGGATTGTCCCCTTCGCCTCGGGCTGCTCGGCCCAGATCAGCCGCATACGGATCAACTCGAGCATCCCCAGAAACAACCCGATCATCACCAGCCGGTTGCCGCGGTCTTTGAATATCAGCTCCATCGATAGCGGCCCTTCGGTCTGCAGCCGATGCAGGATCTCGATCTGGTACAGGTCGATCGGCGTATCGTCGGTGATGTGCTCGTAGCTTTGGTAATGCCCGACGCTCTTGAGGATACCATCGAAGGCCTCCAGCAGCGTCCAGATACTGACCTGATCGAGGTCGATCTCCGGCTCGGCGCTGTCCTTGAGGCCCGCCAGAATCATGTCCGGCCGCGTGAAGCGGTCGCCGCGGATCTCCGCCGATTCCTCCAGCAGGTTGGCCGCATCCTTGAATTTCTTGTACTCCAGCAACTGGCGAACCAGCTCCGCCCGCGGATCGATCGTCGTCGCTTCGCCCTCCTCGTCCGTCGACGCCGCCGGCAACAACATTGCCGACTTGATCTCCATCAACGACGCCGCCATCACCAGAAAATCCCCCGCCAGGTCGATGTCCATCTCCTTGAGCAACTCCAGGTACTGGATGTATTGCGCCGTGACTCGCGCGATGGGGATATCGTAGATATCGACCTCTTCCTTGCGGACCAGGTACAGCAACAGATCCAGCGGCCCGGAAAAGACCTCCAGATTGACCCGATACTCGCTCACCGGGTCTCGTCCTCGAGATCGTCGAGACCCTCAAAATCTCCAGATTCCTGCTCCATTTCGTCCAGGATCTGCTTGGCCTTTTCGACATCCCCGGCCAGAACTTGCAGCCGGAGCCGAACCTCCTGCAATGGCGGCATATTGGCCACCAGGTCCCCGCCCAGGACCACCGCCCGGATTCCGCCAGTCTCCAACGCTACCCGTGCGATTTCCGCGTCGAAGTCGTTTTCAAATTCCGCTACCGTTACAAGAGCTTCTTTGTCTCGCATGTTCAAAACCCCAATCCAGTGACTTGTCGAACCGCATCCATGGTTTTCCGGGCGACGGCCCGGGCCCGTTTGCCGCCGTCGGCCAGGACCTGCAGCACCCCGTCCCGATCCTTTTCGAGCTGGGCCCGCTTCTCGCGATACGGCCGGAAATACTGCTGCATCAGCTCCACAACCCGCTTCTTGATCGTGCCATATCCCGTTCCGCCCTTGCGATATTTTTCTTCCCATTCCTTCGTTTCATCCTGCGTTGCCGCCAGCTTCAGCAAAGCGAATATGTTACAGGTGTCCGGGTCCTTCGGGTCCTCGACCGGTGTCGAGTCGGTCACCATCTTCATGATTTTATTCTTGACCGAGATTTCCGGCTCGAAAATCTCGATGGTGTTGCCGTAGCTTTTGCTCATCTTGCGGCCGTCAAGCCCCGGCACCACCGCCACCGATTCGAGGATGTAGTCCTTCGGGATCGTCAGCGTCTCGCCGTAGATGGAGTTGAACTTCAACGCTATGTCGCGGGTGACCTCGATGTGCTGCTTCTGGTCGGCCCCGACCGGCACNNATATCGGCCGCCTGAAGCACCGGATACGCGAACAATCCGTGGTTAGCCGACAGGCCCTGATCAACCTTGTCCTTGTACGAAGTACACCGCTGCAATAGCCCCATCGGTGTCACGCACGACAAAATCCATGTCAGCTCCGTCACCTCCGGAACATCAGACTGCCGCCAGAAAACCGTCCGGTTTGTGTCCAGCCCCAAAGCCAGGTAATCCATTGTCACATCCAGACACCGCTGCCGCATCTCGTCAGGCGCGGGGGTATTCGTCATCGCGTGATAGTCGGCGATGAAATAAAAGCCCTCGTTTTCCGCCTGCAACTGCAGGTGCTGGCGCATCGCGCCGAAAAAGTTGC
>PMBP01000170.1:0-256 GCA_003152975.1 Phycisphaerales bacterium
ACCGCCGACGCGTCCGGACCCAAGCATCTGCAGACGACGATCACGCGCAGCACGTTCGAATCGCTGGCCGAGCCGGTGTTCGAGCGGCTCAAACAGCCGTGCCTCCAGGCCATTCAGGACGCCAAGGTCAAGCCGGCGGATATTTCCGAGGTGTTGCTGGTCGGCGGTTCGATCCGGATCCCGAAGGTCCAGCAGATCGCCAAAGACCTGTTTCATCGCGAGCCCAACCGGAGCATCAACCCCGACGAGGTCGTCG
>PMBP01000170.1:322-5955 GCA_003152975.1 Phycisphaerales bacterium
CTTCTCGACGGCCGCGGACAGCCAGACCAGCGTGGATATCCATGTCCTGCAGGGCGAGCGGGAATTCGCCCGCGACAACCGCACGCTGGGCCGCTTTCAGTTGGCGGGCCTGCCGCCGTCACCGCGAGGGGTGCCGCAAATCGAAGTCAGTTTCGACATCGACGCCAACGGAATCCTGCATGTCTCGGCCAAGGACCACGGCACCGGCAAGGAACAGTCGATCGCGATTCAGTCGAGTTCGGGCCTGAGCAAGGACGAGGTCGAAAAGATGCGCAAAGACGCCGAGAGCCACGCGGACGACGACAAGAAACGACGCGAGGTGGTGGATCTGAAGAACCAGGCGGACCAGTTGGTCTATCAGACGGAAAAAACGCTCAAGGAACACGGCGAGAAGGTTTCGGCCGAGACTCGCGGCAACATCGAGAACGCCCTGAACAATCTCAAGGAAGCCGCCAAGGGCGACAGCGCCGACGCCATTCGCAAGGCCGTCGAGACCCTCAGCAGCGCCTCGCAGGAATTGGGCAAGGCGATGTATGAAGAAGCGGCCAAGAAGCGGGCCGCAACCCCGGGCGCTGCTCCGGGCGGGGCAGCGGCCGGCGCCGGGCCGCAAACGCAGACCCCGCCGCAGGAAGGCGAGGTTCGGCGCAAAGGCGGCGATGACGTGATTGACGCGGAGTTCGAGGCGAAAGACAAGTAATCTTAATCTGCGGATCGTTTCTGCAGATTCCATAAACAATCGGCCGTGCGCTTGGGATGGTGGCACGGCCGATTGTGTTTTGATCCGGATATTTCACAGATTTAGGAATCCTCGGGGGATTCGACGGGCAGGGTCACGGTAAATGTGGCGCCCTGGCCGGGCCGGCTTTGCACATCGATGGTCCCCTTGTGCTGCAGGATGATCTTCCGCGCGATCGACAGGCCCAGGCCGATGCCGGCCTTTTCCTTGGTGGTGTGAAACGGCTCGAAGATGACTTGCGTATCGGGAATGCCGGGGCCGTTATCGACAATCTTCAGGATGATATTTTCCCCCGCCGCGTCGTAATGGGTCTCGATCTTGATCACGCCGGTTTCGGCCGGTACGGCGAAGATGGCGTTGAGCGCCAGGTTCAGCACGACATCGTACATCTGGTCTGGGTCGAGCCGTGCGGGGGGAATCTTGGCGTCGGCCTGCAGGGTGATCTTCTTTTTCTGACGCTTGGTCCCCAGGCGCAGGGTTTCGACGGCGGTGCGGACGACGCTGTTGAAGTTGGTCCTGACCAGCGTGGGGCTGTCCTGGCGGACAAACTTGAGCATGTCGATCACCAATTTCTGGATCAGGTCGAGATTTCGGCCGAGGATCGCCCAGGCCTTGCGGGCCTGCGGGAGGTTTTCGCTGGCCAGGGCCTCGTCCACGGCCTCGCGTCCGCCGATGACGGCCTGCAGGATGTTCTTGATCCCATGCGAGAGGTTGATGGCGTGGCGGCCGGCCTGCGCAATTCGCTCGGTCAGCTCGATCTCCTGCGAGATCCGCTCGGCGCCGGTCTCCAAGTGGGAAATGTCCAGTCCGGCGACGGTGTCGCCGGGCGTGACCTGCGGTTTTGTGACCCAGGGGCTGACTTCTTCGGAGGTCGGCTCAGGCGGATTCCACGAGGCGGGAAAAACAAACTGCAGGATTGTGGCGCCGATACGGAGCTTGTCCTCGTGGCGGAGCTGGACGGGGCGATCGATGCGGCGGCCGTTGACGAAGGTTCCGTTGGCCGAACTCATGTCCTGCAGGACCCACTGACCGTCGCGGAAGGACAACTCGGCGTGGCGGCGGGACACGGCGCGGTCTGCAATCAGGACATCGGCCTTCTCCCGGCCGACCATCAGCGGCCAGCCCCCGCCGGGATTCAGCTCGAAGGTCTGACCTTCGACGGGTCCGGCGATCGCAACCAATTTTGCCTGAGTGGTCGCCTTCCTGGCCATACGCAATCCCTTCTATTCTTTTATTTCCCGATACAAAATCGTGAAAAGATTCGGCCCAGGACCCGTTCGTCGATCGGCTCGGACGGGGTCGGGGCCAGTTGTTCGACGGCGGAACGCAGCAGCATCGCGGCAACCTCGTCATGCCCGTCGAGCAGTTCGCGCTGGGCTTGGCGCAGGGCCGTCAGGGCGCTGCGAATCGACTGGCGATGGCGTTCGGTCAGGGCCAGGCGATCGGATCCGGCTGAATCCCGCTGTCGCTGCAGCAACAACGCATCCACCCGGCTCGGCAATTCGTCGATGCCGGCGCCGGTTTTGGCGCTGACGGCGATGCACGGCCGGTCGAAAATTTTATGGGCCCTGGCGAGGACCTGATTGGTCGTCTGGGTCCATCGATCCTGCTGGGTCATCACCACCAGCGTCTGGGGCCGCGCCAACCCCCGGAACAGGACAAGGTCCTGGCTCCAGTCCGGTTTGGAGCCGTCGGCACAAAACAACAGGATCGAGGCCGACCGCAAGGCATCCTCGGCCGCTCGCTGGGCCAGCTCCGCCAGTATATCGTCGGGGCGGGTCTGGTTCAAGAGCCCCGCACAATCAAACAGGACGCATCGCCCATGGGGCAAGATCCATTCGGTCTCCAGCACATCCCGCGTAGTCTGGGCCACGGGCGAGACCAGACTCCGCGGGCGGCCGAGCAGGGCGTTCATCAGCGAGCTTTTGCCGGCGTTGGGCAATCCCGCCAGTCCCACCGACGGCAGATCCATCAGCTCTTCGCCGTGGATGCTCTGGTCAAGAATGGACTGAATTCGGTCTTGAATCCCGATGAGTTGCTCGATCGCCTGATCGACCGGGATTGATGGAATATCCTCGGTGGAAAAATCCAGGCCGGCTTCGATCTCGCTGAGGAGATTGAGCAATTCCTCACAGCAGGCATTCAAGGTCTCCGAAAGCCGCCCCTCGAGCATTCTCCGGGCCGCCTCCAACTGGAGCCGATTGCCCGCGGACACGACCTGCGCGACGGCCTCGGCCTGCGTGAGGTCCATCCGGCCAGACAGATACGCCCTCAGCGTGAACTCGCCGGGACGGGCCTGCCGGCAACGCAGCAGGATTTGGGCCAGGACGGCCTCGACGACGACCTGCGGGGCTTCGAGATGGAGTTCGGCGACATCCTGGCCGGTGTAGGAGTGCGGGGCGGGAAAGGCATAGATAATCGCGTCGAGGGTCGCGCCATTCAACTCGATCGATGCGTGGTGAATTCCCCGGCCGTCGATTCGCCGCAACGACCGGCACAGATCTTCAATTATATTGAAGGCCTCCGGGCCCGAAATTCGCACGATGGATCGGGACGGGGATCCTTCGGCCGGCGTGGCCGTGCATACGGCCGCAATCGTCTGATCGATCGACTCCATGCCACCCCCAAACCATTCCGTCATCAACCGGCGCGGTCGTTACCGGTTGATCTTGAACATCGGCTTGGCCTTGGGCTTCTTGAACTTGCCGCCGGTCTTGCTGGTGACCGGAACCAAGCCCTGGGCCTTTTCGGCATCTCGCTGCTCGATGTGTTTCTTGATGATCTTCTGCTCGATGACGCCGGCGGCCATACTGGACATAATGTAGAGATTTACGCCTGACGGCCCGGTGTAGAGCATGATCGGAAACATCACCGGCATCAGGATCATCATGATCTTCTGCTGCTGGGCCACCTGCGGGTTGGTCTGGGCGCCCGGGGTCGGCATCATCTTTTGCTGGATGTACATCACAAAACCCATCAGCAGCGGCAACAGGTTGACCGAACTGATCTTCCAGCCCAACAGCGGAATGGCGACTTCTTTGAAACGGAAGAGCGCGTCCGGGGCCGAGAGGTCGGTGATCCAGAAGGGCAAGAAGCCCGCGCCGCGGAGGTCGATACTGGAATCCACCGCCGACCACAGGGCGATCCAGATCGGCATCTGAAGCAGAACCGGCGCGATGCCCATGGCGGGGTTGACGCCGGTTTCGCGGTACAGCTCACGGACCTTCTTTTGCATCTCCATGGGGTTATCGGCGTATTGGGCCTTGAGCTGTTCCATTTTGGGGCCGAGCTTTTGCATCGCGGACATCGAGACCTGGCTCTTCTTGGTGACCGGATGCAGCAATAGCCGCACGATAAACACCAAGATCATGATGACCACGCCGTAGTTGCCCAGCGGGCCCATGGCGTTGAACATCGCCTTCATCGCCCAGAGGATGCTGAAGGCCAGAGGCCGGATGACGCACGAGGGACAGCAGCACCCGCTAAAGTCGATGGTGTAGAAATAGCCGAGCTGCTTATACAGCGGCGTTTTGCCGAACAGGTCGCGGTCCTTGGGTCCCAGGTATAACTGGAAGTTCAACTGCCGGGTCGCGCCGTCGGTACCGGCGGCGGCCAGCGAGATCGGCTGGATGGAGACGATTGTGGAGACATTCTCGTCGCCGCTGGCGGCCCTGGCATCGCCATCCGGATTGTGGAACCAGGCGGTCTGGTCGCCGATCCACTCGCAGGATTGTTCAGTTCCGGCGGGTACCGGCCGAATAATCATGGCAAAATATTTGTCGGCCAGGCCCGCCCAGAGAAACCTGGCCGGCTTGGCCGAAGCGGACAGGTTGCGCCCGATCAGAACATCGTAGCGGGCATTGCTTCGTTCCGTCTCCGTTCCGGACAGCATGGCCTTGCGATAGTTCTCGGTACTGTCTCGCAGGCCGACCTGGCGCATCAGGGTCTTTCCCCAGACGCCCGCCACCATTTCTTTTCGCGCCCAGGTCACAGCCCCCTTCTTATCCAGAAAGCCGCCGATGATCTTGCGGTCCTCCATCCGGATCGCTTCCCGCTCGATTCCCGAGGGACCGATGACTTCGAACTGGAACTTGATCGGCCGGTCGGCGAGGTTTTCGGCGGTGATCCCGCATTCCAGATCATAGGTCCCCGGCGCAAGGCGATAGGTCTTGACCAATCGCAGGATCGGGATCCCCATCCCGTTAGTCGCTTCGGCGGACCGCTTGCCGACCACCGCCTCGAAGCGAACCTCGTCGGGCGTCGGATCTCCGACGATCTTCCAACTGAGCCGGTCCAGCGGAAACGAGGTCGGCCCGAATTCCTCGGACTCGTAGGCCAGCTTGAGATTCTGGCACGCCAGCGGAACGATCGTCCTCCTGCCGTCGGCAATCGGGCCGATCAGCTTGAGCGGCTCGGGGTTCTCGTGGTTGCGGTTGTCAAACTCGCTGAGCGTTACCGAAGCGATCCCCGCCCCGGCGCTGGTCAGTTCCACCTGATACTTATACAGGGTCGGATCGTCGGACCGCCGGCATTTGTCGTAGAGAACTCCGAGCGTTCGGGTTTGACGGGGTGCACTGACGGCGGACAGTTGCGCCAATTCGCTCGGGACGGAGGCCGGGGCCGCGGCCGCCAGGGTCACGGGCGGCTGGGCCTGGGGTTGGGCTTGGACGGCTGGCGTTTCCTGAGGTTTAGCCTCGGGAGTTTGCGCCAAAACCGAGCCGGCCATCCAGCCCAACAGAATCATCCCATACGACAGAATACTAACAGTGACTGACTTCATCGCATTTCCTTCAGACATTCCCGGGAGCGATCACTCTTGAACATCCACGGGATTAAAGTTCCGGTTTCCCGCTTTCGCGGGAATGACAACAACCGCCAAACCTACCGGCCTTCGGAC
>PMBP01000145.1 GCA_003152975.1 Phycisphaerales bacterium
CTTGGCCCAGGAGGTCATCACTCTTCCCCGCGTGATCATTGACGGCTCCGGCCCCGACTGGAAGGAACTGGCCCAGGCCGACTTTGCCCAGGTCAATTGCACTCCCGAGACCTGGACTTGGAAGGATGGGGTTATCTCCTGTACCGGCCAGCCGATCGGGGTACTCAAGACCGTCAAGCAATACGGCAATTTCGAGATGGTCGCCCAGTGGCGGCATCTCAAATCCGCGGGCAACTCGGGCTTCTTCGTCTGGGCTCCTCCCTCAGCACTGGAAGGCCTGGCCCCGGGCAAGCTGCCCCCCGGCGGCATCGAGGTCCAGGTCCTCGACCACGGCTATGCCGAACAATACGAAAAACAGAACGGTAAAAAGGCCGACTGGTTCACAACCAACGGCGATGTCTTTCCCGTCGGCAAGGCGAANNCCGGACGGCTCGCGGAGTTTCCCGCGGAAAAATCTCAGCAAGGGCGTCGGCCAGTGGAACCATTACTATGTCCGCGCGATCAACGGACAGATCCGCCTCTGGGTCAACGGCGAAGAGGTCTCCGGCGGCTCCGACTGCCAGCCCCGCTCCGGCCACTTGTGCCTGGAGTCCGAGGGCTCGCCCATCGAATTCCGCTCCATCCGAATCCGTGAACTGCCATAAGGGCGATAGCAATAAGGATACGATGGAAATGTCCGAACAGAATAACATGATGAGTTTAGAAGCTTTGAAGAATACGATTGTCCATGCTTTCGATGGAATCCAACGATCACGCGAAGCTCATTTGTTCGAAGGGATCAACATTGATGATCCCGAATTAGAGAATGTATTCCGGGGTCTGCATTGGCGAGCTTTAAGTCTCGATATAGTACTCGCCCACCCTATGAGCCTATTGTATTTTACGGCGCCGGCGTTTCGTTTCTTTCTCCCGGGATATATGCTTATTATTGCGGCTAATCCCAAAGAGACGGAAGAATTGGTAGATAATTTATTGTATTTTCTGACCATGAGTACAGAAAAGGATGTCGGACGACTTCAAGAGATTGAGAAGGAATATTTCGAGGAACATCCAACAATGAACTCCTGTACGCCGTATTGGAATACCCCTGATTCTAAACAAGGAATGGATTCGTACAATGAGAGAGTATTGGGACGCCTTAACGGGTTCCGCAAAGAACAGTTTGAGGCAGTTGTAGTATTCTGTCGGTTTCTCCAAACCTATTATCCCTTCTGGGAAGAAAAACTACAACAAGCCATCCGAACAAGCGAATTGTTTGCCTCAAAGCAAATGTAAAAATCCGGGATAGCCATTAATATTTGACGAACCAAAAAAAGAAAACGATACATTCACGACGAGAGACACAAATCTAAGATATTATTTGCGGGAGAATGGTATGAAACGGTTGTCGAACATGTTGAAGATCGTAGTAACGCTTCAGTTCCTTCTGTTACCCGCGGCCGTGTGGGCGGCCGGGATTGAAGTGACGGATAGCGAAATGCAAACAGCCCGGCAGTGGCTCAAGGAGCATCTGCTCGAATGCAAGGTCGATCCCGCCGCGGCCAAACCTGTCGAAGTCACCCAACAGCCGGTGCCTCGCCTGGAGGTGCTGGCCAACCTTGATCCGGTCCTCCCGAACTCCCGTGGCCCGCGGCCGCTGACGCTCGGGCAGACCGAGTACAAACGCGGCCTGTATTGCCACGCCGTCAGCCGTGTGGTTGTCGTTCTGCCCTCGCCGGCCAAGTCCTTCTCGGCCGTGATCGGCGTCGATAGCAATCCCGACACCGCCCGCGGTTGCGGCAGCGTGGTCTTTTCCGTCCGCGTGGGCGAGAAGGCCGCCTTCACCTCCGATGTGATGCGCTATAACACGCCCGCCCAGACGATCGCCGTCGATCTGGCCGGCGCCGAGCGGTTCACGCTCGAAATCGGCGACGCCGGCGACGGCATCTCCTGCGATCAATCCGACTGGGCCGACGCCAAGGTCGTGTTGGCCGACGGCAAAGAGCTTTGGTTGGGCGATCTGCCGATCATCGACACCCGAACGCAATCCACGGTGACTTCGTTTCCCCGCACCAGCGTCTTGCCGTTTTCGTTCGTGTATGGCGGCAAGACCTCCGACGAGTTGCTGGGCACATGGCCCCGGACACTCGACACCAAAAAACTCGACGACAACCGCACGCAGCATTCGTTCGTCTGGACCGATCCGTCAACCGGCCTGAAATGCCGCTGCGTGGCCGTCGAATACGCCCGCTGGCCGGTCGTCGAGTGGACGGTCTATTTCAAAAACACCGGCAAGCAAAACACGCCCATCCTCAAAAACATCCTCGGCTTGGACACCCAGTTACAGCGAAGCGACCAGGGCGAATTCATCTTGAACGCCTGGAAAGGCGACACCGGCGCGCCGGACCTCTATCAGCCGATACCCGTCAACCTCGGCCCGAATGCCAATCAGCGATTCGCGCCCGCTGGCGGCCGCGGCAGCAACGGCGCCTTTCCGTATTACAACCTGACGATACCCGGCGGCGGGGCGCTGCTGGCCATCGGCTGGCCGGGCCAGTGGGCCAGTTCCTTTACCCGCGACGCCGGCCCGAATCTGCGAATCCTGGCCGGACAGGAGCTGACCAACATGGTCGTGCAACCCGGCGAAGTGGTCCGCACGCCCCTGACGGTCCTGTTCTTCTGGAAGGGCGACGACAGGGAACGCTCCCAGAATCTCTGGCGGCGATGGATGTACGCCTGCAACATGCCCCGCACCGCCGACGGCAAGCTGCCCCCGTCGATTTTGCTCGGCAACACCTCGCTGGAATTCAACGAAATGATTGACGCCAATGAGGAGAATCAAAAGTACTTTCTCGATCGGTATAAGCAGGAAAATATCAAGATCGACTTCTGGTGGATGGATGCCGGCTGGTACCCGTGCAAAGGTCAGTGGCCCAACACCGGCACCTGGGAGCCGGACCTGACGCGATTTCCGAAGGGTATTCGTGCCATCAGCGACCACGCCCTGACCCTGGGAGTCAAGACACTGGTCTGGTTCGAGCCCGAGCGCGTCGCCGGCGGCACCTGGATCGCGGAAAATCACCCCGAGTGGCTGCTGGGCTCGACCCTGCTGAATCTGGGCAACCCCGCCGCCCAGTTGTGGCTGACCAATCATGTCGATCGCGTCCTTCGCGAGCAGGGCATCCATCTCTACCGCCAGGACTTCAACATGGATCCGCTGGCCTACTGGCGGGCAAACGACGCCGCCGATCGCCAGGGCGCCAGCGAAAATCTGCATGTGCAGGGGTATCTGGCTTATTGGGACGAGCTGCGCCGCCGGCACCCGGCCCTGATCATCGACAGTTGCGCCTCGGGCGGACGGCGGAACGATCTGGAGACGATGCGCCGCGCCGTCGCACTGCACCCGACCGACTACAACTACGGCCACCTGGCCGCCAAGCAGGCCTTCCACTCCAGCTTGTTCCAGTGGCTGCCGTATTACGCGTCCAACACGATCCCGATCGACACGGTCGATGCCTATGCCATTCGCAGCGGTTACGCCCCGGCCGTGGTCCTCGGCTACGACCTGCGCCGCAACGACTTGGATACCGCCCGCCTGCGGACGCTCACCGAGCAGTGGCGTTCGATCGTGCCGTTGTTTACCGGAGATTTCTATCTGCTGACTCCGTATAGCATCGACGAAAACCAGTGGTACGCATGGCAATTCATTGCCACCGACGGCAAACAGGGCTGCGTCCAGATCTTCCGCCGGCCGGGATGCGACGATTCGGCCCGAACCTTCAAGCTCAAATGGCTCGACCCCGCCGCCGAATACGAACTCCGCGATCTCGATACGGCCACCCCGACAACCCTCACCGGCAAAGCCCTCATGGATCAGGGAATCCCAATCACCCTCTCCTCCAAACCCGGCGCCGCCGTCTTCGTCTATTCAAAGAAATAATCGTAATTCGGCATCCATATTTGTAGGGGCGGATGGCATCCGCCCTTATCGCGGCATCCCGAGCGGAGGCCGCGAAGCGGCTCGATAGCCAGTCATCCCGAGCGCAACACGCCACAGGCGTGCGCAGCCCAGGAATCTTCTCCCTGTGCCCGTGCTGAGTCCCGTTTGGTTCGGGTCTCAGTCCCGATTCGTTCTATCGGGATCATACCAGCGCGGGCCGGAATCCAGATGTAACACAACCGTCTCGGTTGTGCAAATTACACCTCGCCCAAGCCCCAATGGGGTGAAAGGATTTAGCCAGGCGGCGTGAGCTTCCGGAACGAGGAGGCCGATCTGAACGGTGATAAACATGTGGGCACCTCTAACAATATCACTTTTGGAGTTGCCTGATTCTCGTTTTTCATTATAGGACAAAAATTGAAATCCACGCCTGATTTTCAACCCGTTTTGGCTCGTTCCAGGCCTTCCGAGGGCTGGAAATCCCGCCTCCACAGGCCCTTTTGGCCTCGGTTGGCCCTATCCTGGGCCTCAGGTGCGTACCAGGCACTCGTATCGCATCAGATTGTACGCCAGATTTCTCAACCCGATCGCGGCCGCCGCCCGCACCCGGCCGATCGTCCGGATCAGCAACAGCTTCAGTCGATTCCCCTGCCCTCCAAACACATGCTCCACACGAGCCCGAATCCGCGCCCGCGTCCGATTCCCTCGCACCTGGGAGTCCGGCAGCGGATGGTTCCGATAGCCCTTACGCTGGATGTGCTGCCGGTACCCCTGCGCCTCCAGAAACGCCAGAATCTTCGCCGACCGATACGCCGCATCGGCGTACACATCCCGGCTGCTGTTGTCCTCGTCGAGCAATTCCTCAAAGACCTGGCTGTCGTGCAGCGAGGCCGGCGAGACATCGAAATCCCGGATCAGCTTGTGTTTCACATCGATCTGGATATGGTTCTTGTACCCGAAATACGAGGTGTTGTTCTTCTTCGTCCATCGGGCATCGATGTCTTTCTGCCGCCGCTTGGGCTCGTTCCAGTCTTCGGGAACCTGGCCGTCCCGGATCTGTTCGTTTTCCTCACGGTTGTTCCGTTGGATGGGTACCGAGACGATGCTGGCATCCACGATCTGCCCCTTCTTGGCCGAAAACCCGTGCGTTCGCAGGTACTCGTCGAACTGCGCAAACAACGCCTCGATGATCCCCAGCTCCGTCAGGGTCTCGCGGAACAGCCAGATCGTGTTTGCGTCCGGCACCGCATCTCCCAGCGACAGCCCCAGGAACCGCATGAACGACAGCCGGTCCCGGATCTGGAACTCCGTCTGGTCGTACGACAGGTTGTACAGCGTCTGCAGCAGCAGGACCTTGAACATCACGATCAGGTCATAGGGCTTGCGGCCGGCGTTGGACAGCCGTTCCTTGTCCCGGACCGGGGCCAGGACCGGGCCGAACTGCTCCCAATGCACCGCGGCATTGAGCCGAACCAGGGGGTCGCCGCCTTCGCTGAGCTGCTCCAATCGGGTCTGCCAGTCAAACAAGCCGGGTTGTCGCATCGTCAGAATCCTTTCTCGGAGTCCAGTATCGGTTATTATAAATCCGTTGGACCTAATATAACTACTATAAACCCAATGTCAAGAGAAATGGGCAATTTTTAGAGGTGCCCATATGTTGGTATGTCAAGTTCGACACCCAATGCAGCAGCAGTGAGACTTTTACCGCACCCAGGAGGGCCATAAAAAAGCAATTTTCTACGGTGAGTAATACCGGCGGATTTTAGCGCCAGCCGATTTTTCCACTCTTTAATAACTAAGTTAAGTTCGGCTCGGTGATGTGACAATAACATTATATCTGCATATCTTAGGTTTGGAATCAACGGCTGAAGTGCGCCTGAAAGAATCCCTGTATTTTTGGCGGTTGAGTGCAAATACTGTGCTTCATATGTTTTGCCATGACCGTTCGGATTCAGAGCTCCGCGCAACAACTGGGCAGCGCCACGGTGCCCAATCCTTTCTTCACTCGCAATTATATCATTGGCAATATTTTGAGCGCGGCTCTGATCGTTTACCGCAATAGCCTGAAATAATTTTGTTAATTGATTAATATTTGGCACGGCTTTCATTCCCAAAAAGGACTTTTGCAGTTACTCTACACTACGATATGCCCCCTGTCAATGGCACTCGGCGGATCATATCCGGAACGACAATTACACAACCGGGAACGGTTTTGCTACGGCTATTGGCTCGGTTACAGTTTCAGTCGGAAGCCGGCACGGTTGAGGAGGGCGGTAACGAGGAGAATCGCGGCGGCAAAGCCGGCGGGGATGCCGATCGCGCAGGCCAGGTTGGTCTGGCCGAGTCGGCCGAACCAATCGTCAAGGTGGAGCAAATCGAGGACCGAAGGCAGCATTTCGGAGATGAGGTAGGCCAGCAGGACATTTCCCCCGGCGATGGAAAGCGGCCGGGCGATGAACGCCACGGGCCAACAATCGCAGAGCCAATACAACAGAAGCCAGATTGCGGCGGTGATCGCGCAGGCCCACAAACACCAAGAGGGCGTGGCGGCGTTTTTGTTGATGCCGTACAGGCCGTGCAGGAGGATGGCCGCGGCCGCGAAACCGGCAGCGAACAGAAGGGCGAAGGCCGTGCGGGATCGAGCCGTGGCCGTGGCGCCGGTGACGAGGATCGTCGCCAGCAAAAGCCCCGCAACCGTGATGGCCGCCTGCGAGCCGAGCGTTGAGCCGATGCCGACATAGCGGTTGAGCCAGAAGGAATCGAACAGGCCGGCCCGGTCGGCCGGGTACAGGCACATCAAGAGGACCACGCAGCCCAGGATCGCCGTGCGATGCGTCCGGAACAGCAGGAAAACGATCGAGGCGACGAGGTACGCCCACCCGATGAGGCCGAGGATCCCGTACCAGCTTGTGTGGATAGAAAAGGGGGTCAGGGTGAGAATGCGGTGGCCATCCCGGCCCTGGTAGGCCGCGACAAGAAAGGCCAGCGCGACGAAACCGACTACGCGAAGGATCGTTGACAGGATTGGGAAAATGCTCCCGGAACGAGCACCGCTGCCGAATCGGCCGGGGGGTGACAACGAACAGAAGGCCAGGATCGCCGACAGAAACATCAGGACGGTCCACAGCGTGCCCGACCAGCCCATCCGGCCTGAATCGGGCGAGCCGTTGACCATGAGAATCCCGATCAACAGCAGTGACAATGTGCGGATGACGACATGGGCCACTGTTTTCCAGACCGGTTCGCCCCGGCTCCGCCGTCCGCCCAGTGAGACCGGGATCGACATCCCGACGATAAACAGAAAGGCCGGGAAGACCAGATCGACGAAGGTCATGCCGTTACCGTCGGCCGGGAAGTGACGCATCCACCCCGGGACGATCTCTTTGGGAGCGCCCGCCAGATAGTTGACGAAAATCATCGTAAAAACGACCAGACCCCGCAGGGCGTCAATGGATCGGATCCGGTTTCCGCTCCCCGGAACCGGGAGGGGACCGATCGCGGCAGAATCGTTTGTCGAAATCGTCATGCGCTCCTCATCAATGATAACTCCATCGCGACAATTATCCTGTCGTCATCCCCTCACCGCCCACCGGATCAGCTCCTTGAGTTTCGGCGGCTTGCCCGACATCAGAATCCCCACGCGGAAGATCCTGGCGCCGACAAACAGGCAAAACGCCGTAAATGCCAGCACCTCGGCCATCGCCAGCCAGCACTGCCAGGTCGGAATGCCCGCCGGACTGGCCTGGCGTATCATCATCAGCATCGGGGCGAATGGCGGAATCAGAGACACCGTCGTCGAAAACGCGCTGTTGGGCGACTGCATCATCGGCATCATCATCAGCAGCGGCAGGATCACCGGCGTCATCGCAGGGAGCATCCAGTTGTGCATGTCCCGAGGATCGTTGCACGCCGAGCCGATAGATATAAAAATGGAACCTTCCATCAGGATCAGCAGCAGCAGGTACGCCGTGAACCAGCCCATCAGAGGCCACGGTACAAAGGCCAGCCAGTTGAATTTCCAGATCAGGGCCAGCGCCGCGGCCAGATAGACCGATCCGGCCGTCAGGGTAATCGCGATGCCCCCGATCAGCTTGCCCGCCATGAACGGCATCGGCCGAATCGACGACAGCAGCAACTCGGCGATGCGCTGGTTCTTTTCCTCCACCACCGAATTCATCAGCGGTGCGGCCCCCATAATCACCAGCATATACATGACCATCGCCACGGCCATCGGAACCCCCATCGCCCGTCCCTCGTTGCTGCGGCGGGCTTCCTGCGTCTTGCCGGTTTTTGTATCCAGGCTCACCAGTTCCATCCCCTCCACATCCGTCCAGTCGAAGAGATTGGGCACGGCCTTGGCGTCGATTCCGGCCTTGGCGAGGCGCAGCCGCCGCAACTCGTTGTTGATCGGATAGGACAGCCATCGCCGCATTTCATCCATCGCCGAATTCTTGGAGTAGAAGAGGATCGATCCCGATTTCGGATCGGTCCCGGGTTGCACGATATCGGCCCCGATCTCCAGGAAGGCAAACAAATCCCCGCGGCGGATCCGATCGGAAAGCTCCAGCCGCTGTTTCTCCGGATCGGATGAATCGGTCGGCAGGATCTCGATTATATAGGCCGGGCGAGTCTTTTTCTTGTGGTCTTTATCGTAAATCTCGTTTTTGTTGCGGCTTTCGGCCGCGGAGGTAATCACCGGCGCGATCACGCCGGAGGCGTCCACGATCGCCAAACGCTGGTCCTTCGTATCGGCCATCTTGTCGGCGGCAAGGGCGAATAGAAATCCGCCGGCCATGAAAATCGGCGCGATCGCCAGCCCGATCAGAAAACCCTTGGTCTTGACGATCGCCTTGTATTCCCGCAGCGCCACCAGAAAGATCTTATTCATGGCTGCCCTCCTTCGATGCCGGCCCGGCGATCCGCAGGAAAATATCGTGCAGCGACGGCCGGGCCATCTCGAAACTGATCAGCCGCGTCTGGGAACACAATCGCGACAGGATCATTTGCGGATCGGTCCCCGGTTTGAGAATCACCTCGCGAATCTGCCCCAGGTCCCGCACCAGTTCGACGCCGCCCTCCAGCGCAGGCATCGCCGCCCCGGCCGCGAGGCGCACGCGAAGCACATCCTGATGAAATTGATCCTGAATCGCCGCCAGCGTCCCGTCGAGCACCTTGCGGCCCTTGAAGATCATGAAGATGAAATCGCACATCGCCTCGGCCATCGCCATGTCGTGCGTGCTGAAGATCACCGTCGTGCCGCGCCGCCGAATATCCAGCATCGCCTCCCGCAGCGCCTCGACATTCACCGGGTCCAGCCCGGTAAACGGCTCGTCGAGGATCATCAGCCCCGGTTGCCCCAGCGCCGCGGCGATAAACTGCACCTTCTGGCTCATCCCCTTGCT
>PMBP01000359.1 GCA_003152975.1 Phycisphaerales bacterium
GGGATCATCGTTCATTCGGATGGGACCGAGAGCAAACGATTTCATGTCCAGGATGGGCACGGGATCAAGCTGTGGCATCGAGCCGGCGGGATTACGGCGATCGTCAGCGGGAGGACCTCGGAGCCGACGGAGCACCGGGCACGGCAACTGGATATCGCGCATGTCCTGCAGGGACAGCTCGACAAGCTCCCGGCGATGGAGGAACTGTTGCGGCAGCTCGGCATGGGGTGGGAACAGGCGGCCGTGATTGGCGACGATGTGGTGGATATCCTGACGGTGCGCCGGGCGGGGTTCGGTGTGGCGGTGGCCAACGCGGTGGAGGAACTGAAGGCCGTCGCTGATTTCGTGACCCTCCGTTCGGGAGGACACGGGGCGGTGCGGGAGGTGATCGAGCTGATCCTCAAGACCAGCGGCCGATGGGCGCCGTTGATGGAACGATATGAACGATAGCGGGGATAGGAATTGATGGTTCGCAAGCTCCTGATATTGGTGATCGCCCTGGCGGTCGTGGGCGGGATATTCTGGATTTTCAATCTGTTCAGCCCGACGCCGGCGATCGATTCGACTCAGCAATCAAGCGGGCCGGGGCTTGAGGTGCCGCCGTTTGCGGCCGAGGACCAGCAGATCGGCGAGGTGACGGCCGGACCGGTGTTGCAGTCGCGCTATACGCTGTTGGATCCCCAGACCAAGCAACTCAAGCGGGTGTTCGGGTTTGACCGACTGCTGAATCCCAACAGCAAAAACGAACGATGGCGACTGCAGAAGCCCTACATGCGGATGTTCGAGGCGGGGTTTCACTGCTGGATCACGGCCGACCGGGGCAATGTGCAGGTCGAAAAGATCGACGGGGCGCCGAGTCCAACGGACGCGCAGTTGTTCGACAATGTACGGATTCATATTCGCTCGACGGACTCGAAGGATCCCGTCGAGGCGACCCTGTACATGGACGATCTGAACTTCAGCAGCGAACGGTCGGAGTTCGCGACCGATGGGCCGGTCCGGCTGTATTCGGCGGAGGCCGAACTGGTGGGGAAGGGGATGCTATTGATCTATAATGCCTCGCGGTCGCGGATCGAGTACTTGCAGATCACCAAGCCGGAGTATATCCGTGTGCGAAATCTGGCTGCAATCTCGGGCACCTCGACGAAGGCGGACAAGGCCCTGGCGACCGATTCGGCCAAGCCGAAAGAGGCCACGGAATCGGCCACGGCCCTCGGTTCGACGGGAACCCTGCCGGGCAAGGGAGCTCCAGCCAACGCCCGGCCCGGAGTCGGAAAAACAGACCTGGCGAAGGCCCCGGAATATTATCTTTGTTCCCTGAATCAAAATGTCGTGATTCGCTACGGCGATCGACTGGTTGTTTCGGGAATGGACAAAGTGACGGTGAGTAACTTAGAGTGGTCCGGACGGGCGACGAAACCGAAGGAGCCGACGAACGGGTCGGCCGGGGACAAACCTGTGAAGGAAACGGCCTCGGCGGAACCGAAGCCGGCGACTCCGGCGGCCCATGAACCGACCGAACCGAGCCAGCAGGGACCCGTCGAGGTCGCCGTGAAGAACGACGATGCGAAGGATGTGCTGGTGACCTGCCAGGGCAGTATCGTAATCCGGCCGATGGAGGCCGCCAAGGACGGGCCGATGGCGCATGTGGTGGAGTCGGAGGGAAGCCCGATCCGGATCCAGATGACCGGCGCCAACAAACCGGGATCGGACGGCCGAGCCAGTTGCGGGCGGCTGTGGTATGACATTGATTCGGATATTATGGATCTCTACGCCACAGATTTTCAGCGGCAGACCGAACTGCTGTCCGGGGATTCGGGGCCGCGTCTATCCACCGAGGGCCGGATCCGCTGGGACCGGCGAAACCGGATCGCCAAGATCATGGGGCCGGGCACGCTGTGGATGCCGCGGAAAACGGGCGAGACGGCGGCGCAGCCGGCGCGGATGGCGTTTCGGGATCAGATCGACCTGTATTTTGCCGAACCGCCGGCTCAGCAGAAGGACGAGATGAAGCTGAAATGGGCGACGTTGGTCGGCGGGATGGAGGCGGATATGCCCAGCGATCCGAATTCGCGGATGCTGGCGGATGAGGGGGTTTTCCGATTTGACGACGCCAACCGTGTCCGGCAGGTGGACCTGTCGGGGAATGTTCGTTACCGGTCCAATCAGGACCAGGTGCAATCGGAGAAAGCTGTTCTGGAACTGGACGAAAAGAGCACCCTGCGATCGGCCAAGCTGGACGGACGGGTTCAGATGGTTTCGAAAAACGGGCAGGTGCAATCGAATTCGGCGACGGTGGACTTTGGCCCCGACAGCAGTCTGTCCAAGGCGGTCTTGACGGGTAAGGTCCAGGTTCGTTCGGATCAGGGAACAGTCTCGTCGCCGCAGGCGGATGTCGCGTTCGCCAAGGATGCACAGGGCAAGACGATCGTGCAGACGGTCCACGCCAGCGGTGGGTCGGAGTTATTCTCGGCCCCGTCGGGAAGCACCAATCGGCCGTCCCGGTTTTATGCGCAGGAGATTCACTACGACATGGCCACCGGAAACGCGGTCGCGCAGGGACCGGTGGAGTTTACCTTTTATACGCTTGCCTCGCAGACGCTCCTTCCGGGAATGGGTGCAGATCTGGCGGCCGGTACAGCGGTGGATTCCGCCAAGGCCGTCGAACCGGCAAAGCCCACGGCGGACACGACTGCGGCAACGGTTGAACCGATACCGGTGATCATCACGGCACAGAAGCAGGCGGAATTTTTCTCGAAGGAAAACAAGGTCATCTTTTCGGGCAGCGTGGTCGGCCGTCGTGAACGGGAGATCGCCGGGATCCAGCAGAAGGACCAGTTCCGCGGCCAGCGGATGGTGGTGGATCTGCTGCCCGATGCCCAAGGCAAGAATCCGCAGATCAAGCAGATCACGATCGAAGGAGGCACGGTGGCGCTGGAGTCGATCCGTACGCAGGCGCAGAAGGTGATTGCGCATGTGCGGCTGTTGTGCGTGCGGATGGAATATGACGCGGGCAGGCAATTCATCCAGGCGATCGGGCCCGGCGAAATCGAGGTCAACAACGCCAACGCCCCGATCCCGGTGGTCAAACCAGGCCAGCCGAGTTTCAACGGGCCCTGTTATGCGATCCTGGACGGATTCGATTCGCTGGCCTGGGACCTGGGCAAGGGGAAATTTGCCGCCGACGGACAGGGCGCTTCGGTGAACCTGTACTACTGGCCGATCCAGGCCGACGGCCAGATGGGGCAGATCGTCCGCGGCGCGACGACGCACTTTGAGGCCACCACAATCGAAACGCCGGCCAAGACAACGCAGATCACCCGGACCAAGGCCAGCGGCTGGGTCTATTACGAGGAAGTCGGGAAGAATATTTTCACCGGCGATCGCCTGGACTATGACGCGACGACCTCGATCATGCTGGTACAGGGAACCGACAGCGAGCCGTGTTTTCTCAACGGGGTTCGGGTTCCTTCGATCGAATACAACATCGGGACGGGGGAAGTCCGTTCGCAGTTGGGCATCAACCCCGGCGCCATGCCGGAAATTCCTGCCATTCTACCCCCACTTAATCCTAAGAAGTAAGAAAGGGCTGAATCATGATGAACCGACGAGAACTCGTTCTGGGCTCGATGGCGGCAGCAGTTGCGGCGGGGCGTTTTTCTTCCGCGGCGGTATCCGCAGAAGCGACGACACCGACATCCTCGCGGCCGCCGAACCGAATCGCGGCGTCCACCTATTCCTTCTGGCAATTTCGGGAAACCGACCGGCCGTCGATCGAATTTTGCATCGAGCAGTCGGCGGCGATGGGTTTTGACGGCATTGATATCCTCGAACGCCAGATGGAAAAGGACACGCCGGATGTGCTGCACAACATCAAGCGGTGCGCGATGATCAACGGCGTGGATTTGTGCTGCCTGTCCACGCACCAGGGATTCGTCTCGCCGGATGAGGCCAAACGCAAACTGAATATGGAAAAAACGATCCATTCGATCGAATTGGCCTACGAACTGGGGATCGGGTGCATGCGGGTCAATACGGGCACCTGGGGTACCAGCAAAGACTTCGACGACCTGATGGCCCATCGGGGAATCGAAAAACCGATCGATGGCTACACCGACGACGTCGCCTTTCCATGGGTGATCGATTGCCTGGGGCAATGTGCCCGCAAGGCCGAGCAATGCGGGGTGACGCTGGGCCTGGAGAACCACTGGGGCCTGGCCCGCACGCCGGAGGGCATGCAGCGGATCGTCAAGGGCGTCAACTCGCCGTGGCTGCGGATGCTGCTGGATACCGGCAACTTCCTGGAAAACCCTTACGACAAGTTGCAGGCGCTGACCGAGTGGGCGGTGCTGGTGCAGGCCAAGACCTATTACGGCGGGGGACTGTGGTACACGCTGGATCTGGATTACCCGCGGATCGGGCAAATCCTGCGGAAGGGTGGCTTCAAGGGATATGTGTCGCTGGAGTTCGAGGGCAAAGAAGACTGGAAGACGGCGGTCCCCAAGAGTTTGAAGGTGCTTCGGGGCGCTTTCCAGGGCTAAGAGGCCTGATATAAATACAATAAAAAACCGCCGAGGGCATTCATGCCCGTCGGCGGTTCATCCATGCTTACAGGACCTGACGAATCGGGCCGCTATTTGGCGGCGTCGACAACCTCCATCATTCCCAAGTCGATGTATTGACCGCCGGCGGTCTGTTTGCAGTGAACGGCAAAGGTGTTAGCGCCCGCCTTAAGGGCCAGCTGGGCCTTTGATGAGATCGGTTCAATCGAGTACTCGGAGGTGTAGCCCTTGATCGATATGGCCAGCACGCCGTTGATATAGACCTCGGCGTCCTCATCGTGATGGATCATCAGGCACAGGTTGCCGGCGGGTTTGGCCGCCAGTTCGATCGAGCGCCGCAGCCAGATATCCGGGGTGTTCCAGACAGTTCGGACGACGGAACCGGGAGTGCTCTCGGTGCCGAAGCCGGCGGGGCCTTCCTTCCAACCGGCCGCGTCAAAGCCGGGCTGCTCCCAGCCGTCGGCGGGCTTGTCGGTGGTGAATTTCCACGAAGCGGCCTGCTTTTGTGAAGTGGGAATCAGATCCTTCATCTGCGGGGCGGGCTTGTACAGTTGGAGATTGGCTGCGGCCATCTTCTCGGCGTCGACCTTGAGGATTGCGCGGTCGTAGGTCATCCAGCCGTTGACCTCCACCTCGACATCGGTGGTCTGCGTATAGACCGCCGCGCACAGGCCCTTGGGGATCAGCATGTGCAACCGCGACATCAAGGCCACATATGCGTCGGTGAGTTCCTCGCGATTCTGGAAGCTTCGATAACCCCAGTTCTGGGCATCCTGCCAGGTGTGATCTTTCAAAGGCAGGCCCAGGCCGCCAAACTCGCCCAGGACGGCAGCGCGTTTATCTTCAAGGGCCGGGCAGCCGGGGCCGGGATAATTGTGCATGTCGCTGACATCGCCGACATTGCGGTCGGTCCAGCCGCTGGCGTTGTTGACCAGCCGCGAGGGATCCAAATCGCGAACCATCTGGACGATTCGCGGCGTGTCATACTGGCCCCAGCCCTCGTTGAAAGGGACCCACATGATGATGCTGGGATGGCTGCCGAAGGCGTCGATCATCCGGGCCAGCTCCAGCTCGTATTGCCTGGCGGATTCGGGCGAGCGTTTGAGATCGGGATCGTTCCCGCCGATGCCGCGATCGCCGCTGGGCATGTCCTGCCAGACCAGCAGGCCGAGTTTATCACACCAGTAATAAAGACGATCCGGCTCTACTTTAACATGTTTTCGCATCATGTTGCAGCCGATCTTCTTGAGAACATCGATATCGTACTTGAGGGCAGCATCGGTGGGGGCGGTGTAGAGGCCGTCCGGCCACCAGCCCTGATCGAGCGGACCGATTTGAAACAGGGGCTGGTGATTGAGGAAGATGCGGTTGTTCCCCGCGGCATCGGCGCGCGCTTCCACGCTGCGCATGCCGAAATAGCTTTTCACCGCGTCGCCGGATTTCAGGGCGACATCCAGATCGTAGAGCGTGGGCGAATCGGGCGACCAGAGTTCGGTCTGGC
>PMBP01000467.1:0-829 GCA_003152975.1 Phycisphaerales bacterium
CATTCTGGCGAAGGCCGGAATCCAGTTTTTGAATCATTCCCTTCAAAGAACGATGCCTTCTTTCGCCATCTTATCGTTTCGTCATATTCCCATATTCACACGGATGATGGCCGGGTTCCGATTCCCCTCAAGCATGTTCTCTATGTTCACATAATAGAATTTCAACTCCCAAGAAGTTCCCCCCAAAATCCTCAAAACTCCCCCCGGGCATCTCCCGGTCGTCGGAATTTTGTGGCCCGACCCCCGAAAACCTCCCCCAAAATCCTCAAAACCCATCCCGCCTGAGTTTTGGGGGAATTGGGGGAGGGTTTCGCCGCCACGGGGACCCCGCATGGAAGCCCCCGGGGTTATTCCTGCATTCGGATTTGAACCGCCAACATAAAGTTGGGCTTTCATATCTGTCGGGGCCGTTCCTCATCCGGACGCAACGGAGCATGGCTCTCCAATCCGGAATCCGAGGGTGTGTCGAATTGACAGAGGCGAGCTTGTCCGTTAGACTGGCGGCTCGTTAACAGGAAACGGGAGAAAGCTATGACAACGATTCATACGGCCGTGATCGGGGCGGGGTTTATCGGCCCGGTTCATGTGGAGGGCCTGCTTCGGGCGGGGATTCCGGTAGCCGGGATCCTCGGCGTCAATCCGGAAGAGTCCAAGGCCAGCGCCAAACGGCTGGGCCTCAAGAAGGCCTACGACCATTTTCAGCAGGTCCTCGATGACCCGGATGTGCAGGTCGTGCACATCGCCACGCCAAACCGGCTGCACTTTGACATGGCCAAGCAAGCCCTGGAGGCCGGCAAACATGTCCTGTGCGAAAAGCCGCTGGCGATGA
>PMBP01000467.1:854-14222 GCA_003152975.1 Phycisphaerales bacterium
GACTACAACTGGCGCGTGCTGGCCGAAGAAGGGGGCGAGCTTCGGGCGGTGGCGGATATCGGGACGCACTGGTTGGATCTGATTCATGCGATCACGGGGCTGGAGGCCGAAGAGGTTTGCGCGGATCTTTCGACGGTGCATCCCGTTCGGCAACGGCCCATCGGCGAGGTCCAAACCTTCAAGGGCAAGGAAGACCGGACGGAAATCAAACGCGAGCCGGTGAACATTCGAACGGAAGATTACGGATGCATTATGATCCGATTTCGGGGCAGGGCTCGGGGTTGCCTGTGGGTCTCGCAGGTGACGGCGGGCCGGAAGAACTGCCTGCGATATGAGCTTTCGGGGGCCAACGAATCGCTGGCCTGGTGCAGTGAACAGCCCAACGAGATGTGGATCGGCCACCGCGAACGGCCCAATGAGCTATTGCTGCGGGACCCGTCCCTGGTCGGCGACGCGGCCCGAAAGTTCATCCACTATCCCGGCGGCCACAACGAGGGGTTCCCGGACACCTTCAAGCAGTGCTTCCGGGCATTTTATGACGCGATTCGGTCGGGCAAGCCGGCCGACGGAGGATACCCGACCTTCACGGACGGGCATCGGGAAATTGTTTTGTGCGAGGCGATTTTGAAAAGCCACCGCCAACGATCATGGGTTCAGGTACAGGGAGTCCAGGTATGAAACTCGGATTTGTCAGTGCAATTTTACCGGATTTGGGGCTCGAAGAGGTCGTGGATTTCGCGGCCAAGGAGGGCTTCGCGTGCGTGGAGCTGATGTGCTGGCCGAAGGGCAAGGCCGAGCGGCGATACGCGGGCGTGACCCATGTGGATGTCGCGACGCTGGACAAGGCCGGGGCCGAGTCGATCCTGGCGCTGATGGAATCGACGGGCGTGGAGATCAGCGGGCTTGGCTACTACCCCAATCCGCTGACGCCCAATGCGGCCGAATCGAAACTTTATGTCCAGCACATCAAGAAGGTCATCGCCGCCGCACGGATGCTGAAGGTCAATCGGATGAACACCTTCGTCGGGCGGGACTGGACAAAGTCGGTGGATGACAACTGGCCGCGATTTCTGAAGGTCTGGACGCCGCTGATCCGCTATGCGGAAGACCAGGGCGTCAAGGTCGGCATCGAGAATTGCCCGATGTTCTTCACCAACGACGAGTGGCCCGGCGGCAAGAACCTGGCAACCTGTCCGGCGATCTGGGACCGGATGTTCAACGACATCGACAGCAAAAACTTCGGGCTGAATTTTGACCCGTCGCATTTTGTCTGGCAGGAGATGGATTACATTTCCGTGCTGCGGGAATACGCTTCCAAGCTGTTCCACATCCACGCCAAGGACGCCCGGCTGGATCGTGACAAGCTCAACCGCGTGGGGTTGCTGGCCAATCCCAGTCAATACCACACGCCGAAACTGCCGGGGCTGGGCGATGTCAACTGGGGTCGGTTCCTGGCGGTGTTGGGCGAGACGGGCTATCGCGGGCCGGTCTGCATCGAGGTCGAAGACCGGGTGTATGAAGGGTCCGTGGAGCTTCGCAAGGCCGCACTGCGCCAGAGCGGACGACACCTCAAGCAGTTTATGCCGTAGGGGATACAGGATAATATGGACTATACATATCTCGATATCGCCAAGATGATCGACCACTCGCTGCTGAATCCGACGCTGACGGATCGGCAACTCGAGGAAGGATGCCAACTGGCTTTGCAGTACGACACGGCCAGCGTGTGCATTCTTCCGTATTCCCTCCGCCGATGCGCCGAGATCCTGCGGGGAAGCCGGGTCAAGGCCAGCACGACCATCGGATTTCCGCATGGCGGGCACGCGACGGCCGTCAAGGTCGCCGAGGCCCTGCAGGCCCTGGCCGACGGCGGCGAGGAACTGGACATGGTAGTCAACATCAGCAAGGTTCTCAGCGGCGACTGGGACTATGTCCGCCGGGACATCGCAGCGGTGATCGAACCGACGCACAAGGCCGGGCAGAAGGTTAAGGTGATCTTCGAGAATTGCTACCTCAACGACGAGCAGAAGATTCGGCTGTGCCGGATCTGCAGCGAGCTCAACGCCGACTGGGTCAAGACCTCGACCGGGTACGGAACCGGCGGGGCGACCTTGGAGGATTTGACGCTGATGCGAAAGCACGCCGCGCCGCGGGTGCAGGTCAAGGCGGCCGGCGGCATCAGGGACCTGGACGCCCTGCTGGCGGTTCGCGCCATCGGCGTGACACGCTCCGGGGCGACGAAAACCCGCGAGATGCTCGACGAGTGCAAACGCCGACTGGGAACGATATGAGGATATAGGAGATAGGATTTAGAAAAAGAACCTCTCGGACCACGCAATGACACCGATCCGTCGGGAACGCCGCATCCCCCCTCTATATCCTAACGACAATATCCGATATCCTATTTGGCCATCGCGGTCACGGAACTCATCTGTTGCTGAAGCTCGGTAAGCGTTTTTTCCAAGCGTGCATACTGCGCGACCAGTCGTTCTCGTTCTTTATCCAGCCGAGTTTGCTCTTCCGTAATCCGTTCGTTTTGATTCTTGATGGTCAGCTCGATCGATTTGGTCGTGATGGGAATGCTGCCATTGACGGAGTTTAGATTGGTGTTGAGGACATCGTACGCCGCTCCGGCAAATCCCTGCTTGATAGAGATCGTGGACTGCAGCGGGGTACCGGAGGTCTGGCTGACATCGACGGTGAATTGCAAACTGTTTTCCGCATATATAGGATAGCCACTGCTGTTAAATGTGGAATTGCCGGTTACGACATTCCCGCTGAAAGTGGCGTTGCGCCAGGCGGTCTCGCCGGCCTTGCGGATCTGGGCAGAGGTGATCGCCGAGCCATTTCCAAAGACGCGGACTTCGTATTGTCCGGCGGTGGTATATTTGTTGGCGGAATTGAATTTGATCGCATCGTTGGTGGAGTCGCCGGCCTTGTCGGTGCCGATCAGAGACAGGACTCCGGTGTAATCCTTGACGACGGCCGTGTCAAAGACCGTCGAATCCAACTCAAGTTGGCCATCGGCATTCAACTTGAGGCCGATATCGGCGGGTGTCGTGAAACTGTCCTGGGAGCCGAAACCCTTTGTGGTCGTGGAAAACGGCAATTTCATTTGGCTCCAAATACTCAGGACATTGTATTCCGTTGAGAGAACGCCGCGGGTCTTGCCATCGGCGTCAAATGCGGTATTGTCCTTAATGTAGGTCACGGCGGAATTGAAACTGGTGACTAGGGCGTTGATTTTGGTTTTTAGGGCTTCGGTGTCGCGGGTGAGGTTGACCTCGATGGAATCATAGCCGGTTCCATTGGAGGTGGTGTCATGCAGATGCAGCGTCACGCCGGAGATGACATCATCGATGGTGTTGGAACTGCGACTGATCCAGTTGTCGGCGCCGGTCGGATAGTCGTCCACCTTGATCAAACTGTCCTGGGCGCTCCGGGTCTCGGTAAAGGTCCCGGGGGCGAAAGCCACGACGCTGGCCGAGATGTTCCCTCCCGCCTGGCCGTCCTGGGCAAGGTTCGGCGGAATCCACGAAGCGGTCGATCCCGTTCCGGGCACAAAGCTCAGCGCCAGGGTCATGTTGCTGGCGCCGGAGGTTTTGTCCGTCATACGAATGACGCCGTCTTCGTAACTGGCGACGGCGGTTTGCACGCCGCTGGTCTTGAAGGCCTCGTTGACCTGGGTCAATAGATCGTCAATCGTGGTGTAATGCGTGACATCGAAGTAGTAATCCACGGGGGTATTAATGTCGTGGCGATTGCCTGTCACATGGATCTGGTCGGGGGTCGAGCCGCTCTCCATCGCGCTGGAACCGTCCAGATCCTCGATTTTGGTGCTGACGGCGGCGTTGTCTCCGTTGGTCTGAAGGGCCGTACCGGCTTTCCAAATTTCCGTGTTTTTGGAATTGACGGTGATCTGGTAATCCGAACCGCTGTCTTTTCCGCTGAGGACCAGGTGATAGGCGTTGCCGGTACCGCTGTCGTATTTGAGAACACCGGCCGTCACGCCGGGATTGTTGGTGTCGTTGTTGATCAAGCCGACCATGTCATCCAGCGTGGTCGTAGCGGTGGTCTGGATGACCAGTTCCTTATTGTTGTAGGAGAAAATGAAGTTACCCGCGCCGACATAGGCGGTGGAATTGGACACGCCGCTGTGGACCCATCGTTCGGCGGTGGCCAGTTGCTTGACTTTGATCGAATGGTTCCCTTCGCAGGCCTCATCCGACGCCTCGGCCGTGATGATGTCCGAATCGCTGGTCACGGCCTTGAATGTCTTCAGGACGCTGCTGTCATCGAGGGCGGCCACGGAGGTCTTCACCGAGGTGAGTGATGTTTGTAGATCCGAATAGGCCGTTTTCTTGGTCTCATCGACGGTCAGATCCGCTTTCATCATGTTGATCTTGGTGCTGTCGGCCGCAATGAGCTGATCGATGATCTTGGCCGTGTCGAGGCCGGTTGACAAACCTGGAAAATTAATTGTGCCCATTGCAATCTCCTTACCTCGTCGAAACCAGCCGTGGAGTTCCGGCGTGGGAATCGGAAAGTGTTTGTTGAACCGATGCGGGTTGTCCCAACTCTGCGAGCAACCGTTCGGCGTTGGTATTGGGATTCAGATTCAGTTCGGCCCGACAGGCCGCGACGGCCTGGTCCGGACGGCCGATCCGCACGAACGCGACGGCCCGCGCATAGTCGATGCCGGGCAGCGCGGCGTTCCCGCGGCGAACCTCGTCGAAATAGACCAGGGCCTCGTCGGGCCTTCCGATCTTGAGGCGATCCACGCCGCAACGGAACATCGCCGTCGTCCGTTGATTTCCGGTCATACCCCAGACCGATTGAGCCGTCTTGCCCGAAGCCGCCAGCGAGTCGATCAGGAGCGAACGATACCGATCGCCCCGCTGCGCAAACGGTTCGCCGAACCGCCCCGCGTGGGTCTGGGCATGCGCGTAAAAAGTCATCATCAGAAATTCGTAGTAGTGCAGCGCCCGCTCCGCCGGATCGCCGCATTGCGACAGTTGCGGGCACAGGACTTCGGCCGGGTAGAGCGAGACCATCTCGTCGAGGACGGCGGCGGTGATTTCGTTTCGCTGCCGGAATTTTCGCGACAGGCCGCCGGAACTGACTCGATAGTAATAGGGCCGGCTGGCCGATACCCTGCTGAAACGGATGTGAGGAGAATTTCGGCAGAGAAATGCGAAATCCGCGGCGGTCTCCACCTCCCGATACACACCCACCCTGTCGTACAACGACCGGCGAACCAGACTGCCCGGTTCAGGAACGACGCTTTTGCCCAGCGAGAAAAGGACGGGGGTCAGGGCATGGCCATCGGTGATATCGTCGTAGCGCCAAACGACGCCCGTGGGTTGGCGGAATTCATCGACCAGGGTCAGGCCGGCCGGATAATAGTAGTCCGCATCCGGGTGTTGTTCGGCATGGGCAACCATGGCCTCAATGTACCCCGGCGTGATGGAGTCGTCGGAGTCAACGACCAAAAGGAATTGCCCCCGCGCCTCGCGGATGGCCCGATTCCGGGCCGCGGCATAGTTCTTGTGTTCCTGATAAACATAACGGATCCGGGGATCCTTATATCCGTTGACGATGGCCGCGGTGGAATCGGTACTGCCGTCATCGACCACGACCAGTTCGAACGGTTCATAGTTCTGCGCCAGAACCGACTCGATCGCAAGACGAATATGCCCTTCGGCATTCCATGCGGCCATTTCCACCGTCACCAGCGGCCGTGCGGGCGAAGCTGCATTACCTGGATTCCGGATTGGTAATTCGACTTCCTGGTGGCAGGAAACGGGGACAAAGCCGACATACCGGCTGACATCGATGCTCGCTCCCAGATCGAAAAGGCCCGCCAGATGCTGCGCCGTGTGCTGCGGATTGCCGCCGGCGCGATTGGGGCAGGTGGTCTGAACGATATTGATGGGATTGCAGAAGGCGACGGATTGCTCAAAGCACAACAAAGCGGGCCGGGCCGCGGCATAGAGCTGCGCGTTGGCAGCCATGAGGCCTTCCAGCGTATTGGGGTTGGCAAAGGGCAATTGCTCCAGCAGCGGCGCCAGTTCGGCCGTTCGGTAGAGACTGCTGGAGACCTCCAATGGATAGCCGAAATCGTGAGGGGCACCGGGCCAGAAATATTTCATGATCCCCGGCGCGACCGGAATGAACCCAGGTTGTGCCGGCGGAACATCCCGCATGTAGCAACGATGAATGTTGCGACCCAAGCGAAGCGAAAAGCCAAGGGCGTCGCCGTTGTGCCGCAGCGACTCCAGAATGGTATCCAGGCGAAACTCCCGGACGAAGAGATTGTCGTCCACGAGAAAGAGGATGTGCCGACAGGTACCCAGCGAATGAAGGACCTGCGATCGAAAGTCCGTCTCGGGCATAAACCGGACTTGCGGAAACCGGGAAGCCAGAACAGCGTATTGCCGTTGATGCGTCGCATCGGAGGCCTTGTACAATACGGACAGCCGGAGCGCATCGGCATCGCGGCCATGCAGGAGGAATGATTCGATCGCCGCCTGCAATTGCATCGCGCGATCCTTACTGAATATCAGACCTGCAATATTCAATTTGGTTGTACTCTCCGTGTTCATCGTCTACTGTACGCACCCTGAAACGACGGGTTCCGACACGATCCCCGAAAGTTCCGAGGATCGATTCGTACCTATGCGTTCCATTGAATCCTTATTATCGGCAAAAAGACCTCGCAGTTCCCTCATCCAAATTTCCCAGGTGGGCCGTTCTTTCGGCGACACCATGCTCTCGGTCAACAGTTCGCCCGCAGCCGAGATCTGACTTTCAATCGTACGGTCCTGGTTTTTATGGGCCATGACGATCACATTCGACAGATACGGTTCCTGCGACCAGGATTTTTCTTCTTTCTGAATGGCGCCGAATCCCAGTCGGCCGAGGGTTCGTTCGAACCGCTCGGCGAACCAGTGATCGACATGATATGCCCATCTGGCGGCCTGATCGCCGGCCAGATGGCGAACGACGGCCATTTTGGTTTTCCAGGCCGCATCGGACAGCAGGGTCCGTGCGCTACCGATCAGGTCGGGCGTTTCGATGCACAGGGCACCGCCGACTTTGAGCCATCGCTGCCAACAGATCAGCAGGGCCAGGGCCGTGACGCGGTTAAAATGCTCGAAGACATGGTGCAGACGAATTTCGTCCACGCTCCCGTCGGGGAAATGCAACTGGGTTATGTCCGCATGGATGTCGGCGCCCAGTTGTCTAAAGGTGGTGTGTTCGCTGGGCGGGTAATCGATGTTGACATAGCCATCGAACCGCGATTGGCCGCATCCGAGGTGGAGGCGAAGGGGTTTGCCGGGCAACCACAGGCCGGCCCGCTGAATCCGGGAAAGCAGATCGCTATTCAAAGAAGGGGTCGGTTTCGATGGAGCTGCGGCCACGGCCGGACCACAACGATCGATCCATTCACGAATTCGCGGATGATCACACCCGGAGGCGACGGCCCGCATCAGATTCTCGCGGGCGTCGGAGAACAGGCGATATTGATACTGGGACAGGCCTTTCCATATCGGCTCAATCGTGGCGTCGATGGATTTCAGCGACGAGGGAATCTTCAGGATATCGGCCACCTCGTCGGACCAGAGGAGGCGACGAGGATTGGGTTCTTCCGTGGAAACAAAATGCCGCCACTTGTCGAGGTAGCGGGCGATATCCTCGGCGCTGGTCTGGGCGTTGGCATTTTTCTGATTGTCGAGGACATTGTTGTGGACGACAAAGCAACCCGGCAGCGGGACCAGTTGACGGCCGGACTGGTAGAGCTTGTAGCACAGATCGCCATCGGCACAATAGAACCGATAGGATTCGTCGATGCCGCCGACCGCGGAGAAGGCCTCCATCCGGACCAGGCCGTAGTTCATCAGGAGCTTGTGCCCGTAGGTAAAGTCGATGCCGAACTTGTCCCAGTCGGGCCGAGTGTGAAGATTCCTGTAGAAAAAGATACCTCCGGCCACGGATGGCGAAAGGGAATCGAGATAGCTCACGGCCTGGGCGATGGTGTCGGGGCCGAAGACGATATCGTCGCTGGCATACATGGCATAGCGGCCGCGGGCGCGCGCGAAACCGAAGTTGTACAACTGCGGCCAGGAATGCCTGCCGGGGCCAAGATGTTCGAGTTCGCTGAAGACCTGCGTTACGCCGTGTTTGGCAAGAACCGCCGGCGTTTGATCCGTCGAGCCGCCTTCGACGACGATGACCTCCAGCGAAACGCCGCGGGAAGCCGGCTTGAGACTTTCGAGCATCGTATCCAACAGAGCGCCGCGGTTTTTGGTCGCGATGACTATGCTGACATCGACGCCTTCGGTTGGTCGGGATTCCGTCGAAGCGGTCATTTCCTTTTGAGCTTCGAGGAACGCCGGGGTCATGACGAAGGGATGGACCTTTTCGAGCGGAAGACGAGGAGTCACGCGTCCGGATCTCTGCGTCTCTGATATAACGCGCTCGTACAATTTCTGGTATTGTTCGACAACGATGGAATGTTCGAATTGTTCGACGGCCCGCCGGCGGGCATTTTGGGCGAACGCCGACCGAACGGCCGGATCGGCAATCAGGTTTTCCACCCCCGCTGCGGACTGAGCCGCATTCTTGTATTCGACAACCCAGCCATCGACCCCGCTGCGGACCAGTTCGGGAACGCCGCCGGTGGCGAAGGAGACGATCGGCAGGCCGCAGGACAGGGCCTCTAGGACGACCAGCGGACAATTGTCGGCTAGCGAGGTGTAGAGGAAAATATCCAGCGCCGAGTAGGCCATGGCCAGTTCGGATTCCTCGTCGAGCCGGGGTAGCTGGATCACATTCGGTAGCGTCGTCGATCCGCTGCCGCCGATGCTGACAAACACGCAATTAGGGAATCGGGCCCGGACCCGATCCATGACGGCCTGCGTATAGGTACCGCCCTTCCAGTGATTGCCGAAACTGCCGCCGTTGGCGACCGCACCGATCAAGACCCGGTCATTGGGCAGACCGAACCGTTGTCGGGCGGCGGCCTTGTCGTATGGCTTGAACACCGAAGTCTCGATGCCGTTGTGGATCAACTCGACAGGATGATTTCGCAGGACGCTTTGCTGAACATGCCGCCGGAGCCATTCGGAGGGAACGACGATCTGCAGTCGGGAATGATTGTAAATGAGTTTCTTGTCTTGCAGGAGCTGAGCGGAGGTGTCCACCGCAAGGGCATGTTCCAGATCGAGGTGGGGGCATCGCGGACAGCCCTGCTGCCAGAGGCTGCACTCCATCGACGAGGCGCAATGGCCGGTGATGGCCTGCATATCGTGGAGGGTCCAGACCACGGGTTTGGTCTGGGATAGCGCTGCCAGACTGAAGGGATTGAAGTAATTTCCGTGCAGATTATGCAAGTGCAGGAGATCGGCGGATCGTACGGGCGGGTACCCAGTCAGACGATGGCTGCCTTGAAGGTGGTAATTGAGAAGACCCTGGCGAACCGACTGCTCATAGAGGGCCTGCGTGGTTTCGATGGCAAAGGCGGACGAATGAGGGCTGTCACATTTCTTGTATCCAACCAACAGGTTTGCGTCGTGTCCATTTTTTCGCTGGGCATCGGCAAGTCGCCAGGCTACCTTGGCCGCTCCGCCCACGATATCATGGGTATTGATGTGGACAATGGATCGTCGCTGCGAAGAGACTATCGAAGGATTGGATCGCGATTGAGTTGCTGCGATCGAAGGCGGCAAGGCCATGACCGCTGAACGCTTGGTCCCGCCAAAAAAGCTGTTGTAATGTTCGATCAATTCGTCGGCCAGAACCGGCTGATCCGGAAACCTCGCGACAGGTTGATCTGGAGCTACATAGTCGAATTTTGATTTGGATCGGCCAAAATGAACACCGGATCCATCCAGGCCCACATTCTGAATCTGCGAAACGGTGGGGTAGATGTAGTAGCCGCGATTCAAGTACACCGCAAGGACCCAGTTGAGAGTCCAGATATCGCGGGGCTGGCCATTGAGAAATTTCTGAACGCTTTCGGGGATGTCCGGACCGCCCTGCTTCAAGTCGATGTTGTCGGCAATGCAACGGCGATAAAGTCCGGCCAGATCGGTATCATAGGCCTTCCACGCACGCCGCCAGGTGGCCCAGCCCCAACTCCCAATCCGGGGATAGAAGAAGATATCGTAGGGATAGCGGTTTCGCAGTTCGTCCGGGATGGAAACGCAGTACCCGTTGATGCCGAAGATGCGATCGTGGTCGCGATAGCGGGATAGACACTCCCGCATGAAGGCGAAGAAATGCGGTTTCGGAACGCAATCATCCTCCAGCAGGATGATCGTTTCGTGATCGGCCAGAACCGTATTGACCGCGGAAACAACCGAACGGGCCAGACCCATGTTGGTTTGTCGCCGGAATACCTTCGGCGTTGTCCAGTCGATCTGGTCAACCAAGCGGCCGATGGCCTCCACCTGCGGGATGTCCTGTGCATTACGGGGTCCGTCGCAGAATACATACAGGTTCCGGATTCCGTCGCGGCGCAGGGCATCGAGTACCTGGGCCGTGTGAGCCGGCCGGTTAAAACAGACCAGGGCTACCGGGATATCGTGGATCGCATTACTCATGACGAATCCTTCATGGGACTGCACAGGCCTGATTCTGTTGAGCCGCCTGCCAGGCGGACCGTTCGGACAGGCACCAGGAATGGATGAAGGTCACCTGTTGCAGCGGTGCGGCCTTGGCCGCCGTGTGGGCAACCACATATCCCATCCGGGTCAACCGCTGGATGCAGCGCATCGTATCTTGGATCGTATAACCTGTGCAGAAGTGGTGGAACTCGATGTACAGTTGTGGGATCTCCAGTTTCTGCACCGAACTCAAGACGGCAAATTCGGCACCCTCGATGTCCAGCTTCAGCAGGGATACATCCGGAAAGGCCTGTAGCAACTCGTCGAGGCAAACCGTCTGGGCCTCGTAGGATTGTTCGGGAGCGACGGTTTTGTGCGAAAGGACAACGGATTCGCTGACATAGTTCGGATTGGCGCTTTTGTACATGCGGACGGTCGCAGGGCCCTTTTCGGTCAGGGCTCGCTGCAAAAACTGAAAGCGGGGATGGGGGTTCTGGCTGACAAACCGCGCCGCCTTTTCCGTCGGGTCGATGCCGATCACCCTGCAATTACGGAGTCGGATCAACTCCAGATCAAAGGAGATGTCCTCCCCCACGCCGGCCGAGATGACCGTGCTGCCGACCGGAACCAGTTCAGGATCGATCATCGCACCGCCGTAATCGGTACCAATACGACTCAGGGGCCAGCCTTGCACGACGGGAATTCCCGCAGATGGCGCGGGATTCGATGCCGGCGATGGAGACGCATGGACGGCGGACGGAACCGACATTGTCAACGACTCTCGATTCCCGCTTGCCGACCCGCGCGCCGCCGCAGGAATAGCGGATTGTACTCTACTTGAACCGGCTTGATGCAGCCGTCGAACCTCGAAATCGAACGATCCCTCCCACAACAACATGGTGTTCATCCGGTCGGCCTTGAGATAGACCAGGGAGGCGAAGGCCTTCTCGCGGGGCGTTTGCGGCCCGCAGTGCATGTCCCGCAGGATATTGTTCTGCAGGCCGATCTTTTGCGATGGGGAATATTCGGTAAACACAAGCTTTTCGCACACGCTCTCCACCGCCCAACGGTGGTTACTGACAGCGATGGTGTCCAGCCACAGATCTTTGGCGGGACTCGGTGTTTCGATAAAACCGCGTTTTGAGATCCGAATCAACTCCTTACAGGCCGTTGTCGGATCATCGACATGTTCAAGGACATGCGAGCAATACGCAAAGTCAAATTCCTTGTCGGCAAACGGCATCCGAGCGATATCGCATTGGATGACGGGTTTGCCGTCCAGGTACTTAAACGGCGCCCCCGCCCGGCCGAGCTGGTTGTCCTGGGTGGTCAGGTCGGCCAAATGCGTGGCGAGTCGAAACGGGACATTGCCGCTGCCGATGTCGATCACCTTGTCGCCGGGCCGGATCCCGAAGTTGAAATAGCGCGACTGATAGAGAACATACCGATCAGGATCGGGAATCGTTCGATACAGGTCATAGGCCTCCGCCAGAATCTCCACGGCGCTTTGCGGATAGGCCACGGAAAGCTGTTCGTAGAGATCGAACGCTTCGTCGAATCGGCCGTTCTCATAATGCTCACGGGCCCGGGCCAACATCTTGTTGGGATCCGGTTCCGTTGACGGGGTTACCACCCTCGGGCCGTACGCGATGGGAGAAAGTGAAGAGATAGATGCCGTGGGTGCAACAGGCAAAGCAGAGGCCTGAGGAACGGGTCCCCCGCTGCGATTGAACGATTGTGTTGACGGTGAGGATTGATTCATGGTGATCTCCGGTTCCGCCTTGCCGCGGACAAATTGGCACCGTTTACAAAGACTCAGACGCCGCTCGCCTTTGGAAAGCTGTTCGTACAAGGACCACATCGCCGGATCCTTCATGGCCTGCTCGAAGGACTGGTTGTGCAGGTCGCCGAAACAATGCTGCCGCTTCCAGTCCATGCAGCACAGGGAGATGCGTCCGGCCGCGGTCACGATGACCTGATAGAGGGGACTATAGCAGGGACGGTTGTCGTCCGTTTCCGGCTTGTCATAGGCGTCCATCCGCTTGTCCAGCGTCATCCGATCGACATGGTATTGGACAGGGACACGGATCGCTTCGAGCCGGCGCTGTTCGGAATCCGAATAGGCCGAGACATGGATATGGTTGACGCCTGTCTGTACCAGTTCCTCGGCCATCGTCTGGTCCAGATAATAACCATTGGTGCAGATGTAAATCTCGCTGTCGGGGCATGCCCGGCGGGCCAGACGGGTAAATTGGGTCAGCCGAGGATCCATCAAGGGTTCATTGTAGGTATGGAACCCGATTCGGCCGCGGTACCCGTAACGATGGAGGGTATCGAGCACATCCTCCACAATCCGGGACGGAAGGATATCCTTGTTTTGCGAAAGCTGAGCGACCGGACAGGCCTTATGCAGGTGGGCATAGTTGCACAGGTTCGACAGTTCCAGATAGACATGGTGGGTAAATCGAAAGAGATTGCCGTCGTCTCCGAGGGTTAGCGTCACCCGAGGCGACGCTGGAGTTGGGATCGCAGATTGACGGAGGGGAAGCGGCGCATTTCCCGTTTGCGCCGCTTGGCCTGTCGTGTCCTGAAGGGAAAGGGTTGGGCCGACAGATGAAATCCGTTTCTTGTCGTTCTTGAGCCGCTGGAGCAAAAGCACCAGGGCATCGAGATGGCGGTCCAGGTTATAGACCTCTTCAAAAGCCCTTCGAGCACCAACCTGATAGGAGGGGTAGTCGTCGCAGATGCGATTGACCAG
>PMBP01000470.1 GCA_003152975.1 Phycisphaerales bacterium
TCCGCCAAAAGTGGGGATGAGTCAGCCCGTGAATGAGCCGGGGGGGCTGAAAAATCCGGATTGATCGTCGGGATTGCGGGGGGTATGATGGACCGCCGTGAGGTTGGAATCGGCTTATCCAATACAATACGGTTTCTCTTGGGAAGGAGAAGACATGAGACGATGGTTTTTGGTATTGGCGAAATTTTTGGGATTGCTTCTGATTACCTGGATCGTGGGCCACACGGGGGAGTTCTTTTATGTGTTCTTCCGGACGACCAGACCCGGTGAGTATTTGATCGAGTCTCTTCTACCCCAAAAGATCTACCTGATCGTGTATCTGGTTCTGGGCGTTGGCATGACCTGGGTACTGCTTGGACGGACTCCATGGCTGGCCGACAAGCTCGGTATTCCCAACGACGAACTGCCGGGCGAGATCAATAAGGATGTGATTCTGTATTGCGGTACGATCCTGCTGGGGATCTATGTGACGGTACAATCGGCGCCGAGATTGGTCGGCGTCCTGCTGCGTATTCCGTGGCACGAAGAGTTTCTATTCCGATTGGATTCCTGGAGTCAAGTCATCAGTGAGGTCCTGGCCCTGACACTGGGGCTTTTGCTGCTGTTGCGAACTCCGCTGGTTTTGAAATGGATCACGCAGGTTCATGCCGCGTGCAAACCGAAAGACCGTTCGACGGAATAAACAGGGAGAGAACAGATGAAACGGATGATGATGGTGTTGATTGCGGGATGGCTGGTGCCAGCGGTTGCGGCCGCGGATGCGGATTTGTGGGAGCTGGGCAAGGCCAACCGGGATACGCTGACGGTCTCGACGCTGTTTACCGCGCAGGATGTACGGCGGCATCTGTTCAGCGATGAGGGACTCGACAAGGCCATCGCCTGGTGCAAGGCGACGGGTATCACGCGGGTGTTCATTGAGGAGTACCGCGACAAATACTGGGCCCAGCGCCCTGCGATCGAAAAGGCCCGCGACCGGTTCCGCGCGGCGGGCATCGCCGCCGACGGATGCGTGACCACCACACAGATCGGCAAGGCCTCCGGAGGATGGCAGGGGATTTCGTGTTTCACCGACAAGGCCACGCAGGACGAGGTGCAAAAGATCTTCGAATTTTCCGCGTCGATCTTCGACCAGATCATGATCGACGATTTCTGGTTCACCGACTGCAAGTGCGAGGAATGCGCCAAGGCCAAAGGGAATCTGAGTTGGGGCGAGTACCGCTGTCAACTGATGGACCGGGTCAGCCGCGAGAGGATCCAGGAGCCGGCGCGGAAGGTCAACCCGAAGGTCAAGATCATCATCAAGTACCCGCAGTGGTACGACGACTTCCACAACCGCGGCTACGATGTCATCGGCGAAACGCGGGACTTCGACTGGATCTGGGTGGGCACCGAGACGCGGGACTACAACGACAAACAGTGGGGCGGCAAGGTCCAGTACGAGGCGTATTACATCATGCGGTGGCTCGGCGAGATCGGCGGGCCCAAGTGCGACGGCGGTTGGTTCGACTGGCTTGGCACGACCGAGAAAACCTACCTGGAGCAGGCCAACCAGACGATCCTGGCCGGATCGAAGGAGATGATGCTGTTCTGTTACGGCGGCCTGCAGGGCACGACCGGCCCGGCGAATGTGGTCAATCTCCGCAAGGAGATGCCGGGGCTTTTTGAGCTGGCTCGGCTGATCAAGGGCAAACCCATTCGGGGCGTGGCTGCGCCCAAGCCCCCGAGCAGCGACGCCGGTAAGGAAATGTATGTGTATGATTTTGTCGGCATGATGGGGATCCCGCTTGTACCGACGGCGACGATCGATCCCAAGGCGGCCACGGCGTTTTACCCGGTGCATGTGCTTAAGGATACGCAGTTCGGCGACAAGCTCAAGGCGATGCTTGCGGCCGGAAAGCCGGTATTGATCACGGACGGCCTGGCGGAAAAGATCGGGGCCATCGAGGGTGCCAACAAGCCGGCGATTTTGAAGGTCAAAGGCGAACCCAAGTTGCTGCTGGAAATCAGTCGCGAACAACTGGCGGCAATTCGCGGGCCGCTGCTGAAACCCTTTGGCCTGGCGTTCGACGCGCCCAACAAGGTCGCCCTGTACCTGTTTGGCGAGGACCTGATCGCGGTGGAAAATTTCAACGACGAGCCCGTCAGCACGACGCTGCAATTTGAAAAAGCCGTCAAGGCCAAGAGTCGGCTGGTGATTCCGGCCGGCGGCGAGGGAACACTGACCGAGGGCGAAAAGAAGGTTCAGGTCGAGATTTCTCCCCGGACGCTGGTGGTGATCCAAGTGGATAAAATGTAACCACGGATTTCACGGGTTACACTGAAATCGGTTCAAGGAGGCGTATGTAATGAGCGAAGATCAGCGCAAGGGATTTGAGTTGAGGGGCTGGCATGTGATCGTCGGGCTGCTGGCGGTCCTGGTGGTGATGTTCATCCTGTTCCGGGTGTTCGGGCATTCGGCGTTGGAGCGCAAGATCGCGGAGATTCGGGCCAGAGGGTATCCCACAACATTCGAAGAGTTGGAGAAATACAACCAG
>PMBP01000125.1 GCA_003152975.1 Phycisphaerales bacterium
CCGTCCTTAATCAAACTCTCGACGTGCTCACGATACTTGGCCATGTCCGGCTCGACCGGCGCCATGGGGCAGATGATCCACTGGATCTTGCCGCCCTGTCGCCGGTAATCCTTTAGGAGTTGCATCGGGCGCGGCGGATTGTGCATCGAGAGCGTGTTGATGCCGTGCTGCTCGGCTACCGCCAACGTCTCCATGATTTTCTGGTCGGTGTTGTAGTGCGCGGTGAGGTTGTACACGTATCTCAGGTCGCGGCTGTGCGTGAAGTGCGTCAGCAGGTTTCCGCCGAGCAGCATGCGGCTGATCTGCAGGTTGCCGATCTTCCCCGTCGGGAACGCGGGCGCCGGGGCCGCGGGCGCGGGGCCCGTCGCCGCCTCGTCGGCGCGCGTCGCGCCCGCCTGGAGCGCCAGGGCGCCGGCCGCGGTCGCCGTCAGCGATTCCTTGATGAAACTCCGCCGGCTCAGACTGGGGATCATCGGTCGTTCTCCTCGCGAGGGCTACTTCGCCGGGGGCGGAGGCACGGCAAGATCGGCCTCCGGCACCAACTCCACCTTGACTGACGCACCCTTCAGGTGCTGGTCGAAGAACGCCTGGATCAATGCGGCGGAAGCCGGCTTGTTGAAGGCGGGGCCGCCGTGGCCGGATCCGGGCAGCTTCTGCAGCAGCACGTCCGCGCCCTTCTCCTTCAAGGCGGCGGCGAATTCCTCGCTCTGCGCAAACGGCACGAGCGCATCCCAAGTGCCGTGCAGGATCAGGATCGGAGGGTTGTCCTTGCTCACGTAGTGCACGGGGCTGACCGCTTCGCCCTTCTGCTTGTCCGAGCCCAGGTCCACGCCGATCAAACCGCAATAGGGATCGCCCGGCGTGTTGAACTTGAAGATGTTCTTCACGTTCTTGTCGTCGGCGGCCTGCTGCATGACGGTGTTGAAATCCGTCGGCCCGAAGAAATCGCACACGGCCTGCACGCGGTCGGATTGTTCCTCGTTGCCGCCGACCGGCGCAAAGACCTTCTTGCCGCCGGAGGTGCCGACGAGGGCCACGAGATGTCCGCCCGCCGAGGCGCCCCAGACGCCGATGTGTTCGGGATCGAGATTGTATTTCCCGCTGTTGGCGCGCAGCCAGCGCAGCGCGGCCTGACAGTCCTGAATCTGCGCCGGGAAGAGCGCCTTGTTGCTGAAGCGATATTCCACGCTCGCCACGGCATAGCCTTTGCCGACCATCCCCAGCGCCGGGCAACCCGCCTTGCTCCCGCCCCGCCAGCCGCCGCCATGAATCCAGACGACCAACGGCAAAGGTTGCGCAGCGGCTTGCTCGGGCAGGAACAGATCCAACCGCTGGCTCCCGTCGCCGCCGGGCACATAGGGAATGTCCTTCTCCGCGCGGACCCCTTTGGGCAGATGCTCCGGCGGCGGCACCCCCTGTTTGGCGACGACCGCGCGCGGCCCGCTGCCCGGCGCGCCCGCCTCTCCCGCGGCGTACGCCTGCGCGCACGACCACACGACCACACCGCCCAGGAGCGCGACCCACGGCCGGAAACGCAAGGTTGCAGAACGATCGCGTCCAACAGCGAAATGCATCATGGTCAGATCTCTTTCTTTTTGTGTTTGCCGCACCAACCGCACCGCGCGTTGCCGCCTCGTCTGCCGCGCGCCGGCCGGGGAAAGACCCGGGCATCTTTGCCGCGCGACCGCATCGGGTCAAGCGCTATTCCGACAGCGCTATTCCGATGCGCAGCCCCATCTCGGACCCGCACGCGCCGTCTCCGGACGCGTCAGTCCCTGCCCGCATAGCGGCACGACCCGGGCGGCCTCGTTCGGTCCATAGTTGAAGATCGTGAATCCGCCGGTTTGCAGTTTGCGGGTGATCCGGACCATTTCGATCAGCCGGGGCACATCCGTTTCGCCCTCCCACGTGCAGAGGCCGATGCCCGGCCGCAACGGCACCGGGCCGGCCCACTGGAGCTGCCGCCCGACCAGCGTGGCGAATTGTTCCGGATCCGGCGTGTAGTCCATCGGACACACGAAATCGAGCCAGCCGCGATCGCACCAGAGCTTCCAATCCTGGCCGACAGCGGCGGAGTCGGTGGGGCCGTTGCGGAAGACGGCGGCGGAGATTTTGATGCCGGGGCGGACGGCACGGGCCTGGGCAGCGACGGCCGAGACGACGGCGTTGATCTGGTCCTGGCGGAAGCGGTTCCACTGGCGGGCGAGGGCAGCATCCTTTCGGACGACTCCTGGCCAGCCGGTGAGGGCCTGGCCGATGGATTGCTCGAAGCGTTTGCGGCAACCTTCGCAGAAGCAGTGGTCGGAGTCGGGGTAGCGGATGTAGTCGAAGTGGAGGCCGTCGATGGCGTACTTGCGGGCCAGCTCGACCATCGAGTCGATCTCAAGCTTGCGGTTGTCGGGATTGGAGGGGCAGAGCCATTCGGGGTCTGGCTTGCCGTCGAAGCCGACCTGCGTGCGGCCAGCGGCGGTCATGCGGGCGATAAAGGCGCGGTCGGTGGGCCAGCCCATGTTGAAGCAGACTTTCCAGGCGTGGCACTGGACGCCGTATTTTTTGCAGGCGGCCAGGCACTGTGCCATCAGATCGCCGGAGGTGCGGACCTGCGGAGAGACGGGCAGACAATCGCTATTGTAGAAGGCGACGCCGGCCCAGAGCATGTTGGCGATGAGGGCGTTGAAGCCGTTTTCGGAGAGCTTGCGGACGGCGGTGTCCCAGTCGAGGCCATCAACGCCGGTGGCGCTGTGGCACCAGAAGGCGCGGAACTCGCCGGGCATGGAGGGCTGGGCGATGCAGAAGGCGCGGAGGAGCGCGGCGCGGGCGGCGGTGGCGGCGGACATGGCCTGAGGATAGCGGGCGGCGGCCAGTTCGGCACACGCCAGATCGTACTGGGTCCTGGCGAGATTGAGGGCGTCGGTGCAGGCGCGGCCGAACTTGAGGCGGGAGATGCCGGTGAAGGCCTGGTCGAAGGAGGAATACTGGCCGAACTTGCCGACGCGCGAGACGGCCAGCTCGACGGCGGACTTCCAGAGCGAGGAGTCCATCGAGCCGAGCAGTGCCAGGAGCATTTGTCGCTTGTCGGCGGAGTCGTCGGGGAGGATGACATGCGAGAAGTAGAAGCCCTTGTCGGAGGCGACGAAGGCGGCCTTTTGGGTATTGGCGGCGGAGCTGTCGTGCCAGAAGGCGACGACGCGGCTTTTGCCGGGGAGGGCGACGGCCTGGTAGAGGTTCCAGGAGGCCTGGCGGGTTTCGGCGGGCAGGCCCGGGACCGAGTCGTCGGTGGGCCGGATAGAGGCGAAATTGCCGGGGGATTTTTGGGCGACGAAACCGCCGAGGACAAAGCCCAACCTCTCGGCGAGGGCCGGGTGGAGGGTGTAGCAGGCCAGGAGCTTGCCGCCGGAGTCAAGCCAGGCGGACAGGGCCGCGGCGGCCGAGTCGGGCATACCAGGATTGTAGGGGAGGATGGCGACGCGGACGGAACGGAGGCGCTGGGCGTCGAGGGATTCGTCGCTGAGGACGACGAAGGACAGGCCGAGGTCGTCGAGCATGGCGGTAACGGTATCGGCGTATTGGCGGGCGGAGGCCCGTTCAGCAGGGCTGGTTTTGGCGACCGCATCGCCGCGGATAACGGCGATGGGTGCGGAGACAGGTTTGAGCGATGGCGCGGCGGCGCGAGCGGTATTTACAAGTAAATATGAGAATATAATAGCTATGATAGCGATAATTGGTCGCATCGGTTTAACCATGGGATTCTCCGGGGGATTGTTGCGCGGGGTCGGGTCTGGGTTTCCACCATTGCCACTGGTTGAGCCGCAGCTTGAGGGCATCCACAAGATCGGGGCGGCCGTAATAGACGACGCCGTCGGGGGAATCGGTCCTACGGATGACGCAGACGGTCAGGTCATCGCGGGCGGCGGCGAGGAAGTCGGCCAGGCGGCAACCTTTGGCCCAGAACAGCACGCGGGACTGGGCGGGATCGTTGAACCACTCGTCGAGATTGCCGTGGCCGGCATTGTTGGGGACCATCGGCAGGCGGCCAAGCCAGCGTTCGAGGTCAGGGTTGAGGCGGACGGCGTCGCGGCCGGCGGCGTCCAGGGCGATGAGGGCTTGGAAGGCGAAGGGGCCAAGGGCGGATTCGTCGAAGAGGCGATAAGCCGTCATCGGTGAAAGATCATTTTCGGGATAGATGAATGCGGGAGTCTGTCTGACGGTGGACAGGACATTCGAGAGAAAATCATTCGAGGACAGGGACACCGATGCGGCCGTCTGGAGGGAGGCCATCCGGGTCCAGCCATCTTCGGTGACGATCGGCTCGATCAGGCAGAACCAACGATGGTCGGCGACGGTCAGGTCGGGCAGGCGGAGTTTGCGGGCGGTCCATTCGATGCGGGCGACGCATTCGAGGGGCAGGGATCGGGCGCTGGCGTCGGCGTTGAGGCGGGCGATCCGGTCGTGCTGCTGACGGTTGGCTGGGCCGAGGATGCCGATGAGGTTGACGCCGGATTTGCGGAGGCGGTCAAGGTCGTCGGGGGCGGGCAAGGGGACGGTGAGACAGGCCTGGAAGACCGCCAGGTCCGCGGGCAGGGACTGCGGCTTTGGCGGCACGACCGTTTTTGCGTAAATGGCCTGACAGGCGTTGCCGGTGAGCATCTGCAGGGACTGGACGGCCCAGTGGGTGGAGGCCAGGCGCGAGGGCAGGCCGGGCTGGTCGCCGAAACCGCCGTCAGCATTCTGGAGGGAATTTATCCAGTCGATGCAGGCCTGCGGATGGGCGGGCTTGGCCTTGAGGTCGGCCAGGGCCGAGAGGGCCAGGAAGGTGTAGCGGATGTCGGCACGGTTGGCCTGCGAAGGATCGATGGGCGAGAAGCGAAAGCCGCCGTCGGGGGTCTGGCAGGTGCGGAGCCAGAGGATGCACTGGCGTTCGAGAGGCAGGGCCGCTTTCAGGGCGGCGTGGATCCGGATGGCGTGGGCGGTGGGGGCTATATGCGCATAGAAATCGCCGCCGGGGTGTTGGCCGGATCGCACGAAGTTGATCAGGCCGATCGGATCGTGAATGCGACGGTCGCCGGCCTGGAGGGCGGACAAGGCCAGAGACAGCGATTCCAGATCGCTGTATGAGATCTCGGTCGGGGTGTGGCGGAAGACGGTGGGATTGCGGGGATCGTTGGGAGGCAGGAACACAAAGGATATCGGCTGGGCCGCGGGGCCGGATGGGAACGGCGGAGGAGAGCCGAGGGCTTTGTCCAGCAGGGTCTGCTCGAAGAGGGCCTGCCAGGGGCGGGCGGCGCGGTATTCCTGCGGGGCCGAGAGGCAGGCGTTGGGATCGTCGAGGCGATGGCCGAGGAGCTGGAGGGTCATCACGGCCGGGAATGTCCAGGCCAGACCACTATAACGCTGGGCGGCGGGGCCGAAGGCACCGTCGGATTTGCGGCAGGACAGGACAAAGCGAACGACGGAATCAGCATCGACGGTCTGGGGGGCTTGCGCCCATCCAATCCCGACTCCCATCAGAAGTCCTATCCATCCCCAACGAATCATTTCGGGAATCCTTTCCCTAAGATTCAATTCCTCAAGCAAAAACGCAAAGAAAATATTCTATCGCCGCTTCGGGCCTATTGGATTCCCGCTTTCGCGGGAATGACAAGGACCGCATGGGTTCGCAAAAACCCCAAACCATCCTATGGACAAAAAACGCAGGGATGGAGATCCCTCGACTTCGTGCATCTTCGATGGGCTCCGCTTGGGATGACGCACACTCGTATCATCATGACAATCCATCACGGGAATGACACGATTCATCATTTCGCGTCAATGCGGGTGGCGACATGATAGAGCCAGACGGCCAACATCGCAAGCATGACGATTCCCAGCGTGGTATCGCCGAACCATCCATCCTGGATCAGCGGGAACTTCCATCCATATTGTTTACCCACAACGATTGGAATCGCGATGAGGATGCCCATGAGGGACTCGCCGGTGATCAGGCCGGAGGCCATCATGATGCCGGGCCGCATAGTTCTCTCGCGGGCGGCCTCATCGAGGCCTTTGGAGCGCAGGTAGCGGGTCACGGCATAGTGGATCAGGCCGCCGATGAAGATCGAGGTGGACAGTTCCAGTTTGAGGTAGATGCCGATGGCCACGGCCAGCACGGGCATGCGGAAGGCGATCTTGCGGCGTTCGAGCCACGAGTCGGCGATGATGATCACGATGGCGACACCCACGCCGATGCCGACAAAGGTCCAGGGCAGGCCGCCACGGAAGACGCCCTGAGACACGGAGGCCATAAGGTTGGCCTGGAGGGCGGGCAGTGCCTTGGGGCCGGCATTCGGCATACCCGTAAAACCGTAGGCTTTCTGTAGGAGGGTCATGATCGGGGCGATGACGGCCGCTCCAGCCAAGACGCCGACCATCAGGAGGACCTGCTGTTTCCAGGGCGTTGCGCCGATGAGATAGCCGCACTTGAGGTCCTGGAGATTGTCGCCGGAGATGGCGGCGGCGACGCAGATGACCGAGCCGATGAGGATCGCGGCGGCCGGGCCGACGGCGGATTCTTTGCCCAGAAGCAGCAGGAGGATCAGGGCCGAGACCATGACGGTGGTGATCGTCACGCCGGAGATGGGATTGTTGCTGGAGCCGACCAAGCCGGCCAGATAACCGGCGACGGCGGAAAAGAGAAACCCGGTGATGATCATCACTACGGCCATCGTCAATGAGACCGTCAGGGAACCGACGAAGCTCTGATAGAACAGGAAAAGGGGCACAACCGAAGCGACGATCAACGCCACGATCCAGGGCATGGGCATGTCGCGTTCGGTGCGAGGAACCTCGGCACCGCCATCGGCTTTGTGTCGATAGGCATCCAGGCCACTGGCGACGCCACGATAGAGGGACTTGCGGAGTTTGAACAGGGTCCAGACTCCGCCGATGAGCATGGCACCGACACCGATGTAGCGGGTCTTGGTGTACCAGATCTGCGAGGCCCACTCGAGAGCGGTTTTGTCGGCGGGCGGATCGGCAAAGAAGGAACAGATGGGGATGGCGATCAGCCAGTTGGCCACGCCGCCGAGGAAGACCAGGATGGCGACATTGAGGCCGATGATGTAGCCGACGGAGATCAGGCAGGGGCTCATCTCTGACCCGAAGGANNCGCGCCGCCGACGAGGGCCGAAGAGACGATAATCCACAGGCCCTTGCCGCCCTCGCTGCCGCTGCGAAGGACCTCGGCGGTGGCGATGCCTTCGGGGAACTGCAGGTTGCCTTCGACGATCAGGGCGCGGCGAAGGGGGATCGAGAACAGCACGCCGAGGATGCCGCCCATAGCGACGATGAGGGTAACGGTCCAGTAATTGAAGCCAGTCCAGACACCGAGGATGACCAGGCCGGGGAGGGTGAAGATGGCCCCGGCTGCGACGGCCTCACCGGCAGAGGCGGCGGTCATGACCATGTTGTTTTCGAGAATCGTGCCGCCGCGGAGCATCCGCAATACGCCCATGGACACGACGGCGGCGGGGATCGAGGCCGAGACGGTCATGGTGGCATAGAGGCCAAGGTAAGCGTTGGCGGCGCCGAGGATCACCGACAGGAGGATCCCCAGGACAATGGCCTTGACGCTGATCTCGACCATCGGGGCATTCGAGGACGGGCTGTTTGGATTGGGCATGACGGGCACTCCATTACCGGGTCAGGGTTCGAATCAATTCACAAACTGCCGGACAAAATATTTCGCGGTGAGTTCCTCACCGGTGGCGCGGCGGATCATTTCGTTCCAGGGATAGATGGCGCCGGGCTCAAAGACGGACTTGCGGAGGAACTGACCAACCTTGGGCTGGCCGACGAGGCCGGGGGCGACTTTGTCACTCATCAGCTTGTTTTGAATCTGCGAGGCCAGAAGCTCGCCGAGGAGGTAATTGTGGTAGTAACACGGCACGGTGGCAATGTGTATCTTGGCGGCCCAGTCGGGTTGGTTGCGACCGTCGGGCTTGTTCTGGAACTGGTACTTTTTCTTGATCTGCCACCACAGGGCATTGAGGTCCTGATCGGGGTCGGCGTAGAGCCGCTTTTCAAATTCATACATAACCATGGCCCAACGGGCGAAGACCAGTTGTTTGTAGCGGAGCATTTTTTCGGAATCCCCGGCAACCTTTTTCGCCTGGTCGTCGGTCAGTTGGAGCATGGCCTTCATCCAGTCGGGGTTGACGCTGAGGCGGCCGAAGAACATCGCGATGGCCTCGGTGGTGAAGATATGGGCCTGCGTACGGAGCAGATAGGGAACCTTCGGCGGATTGTAGCGGGCGTAAACACCATGACCGAGTTCGTGCAGGGTCGTACCCATCCACTGTTCATCGTCCTTGAGATTGAGCACGACCCGAACATCGCCAAGGCGGTCGATATCGGTGCAGAAGGCGTGAGGATTTTTACCGGGTCTTTCATAGAGGTCGCTTTGCTTGAGGATCTCATCGACGGGCA
>PMBP01000127.1:0-916 GCA_003152975.1 Phycisphaerales bacterium
TTCAAGGCCGCCATCGACGGGGCCGATACCCACGCAACGATCAAAAGTGCAACAACACTGATCCTGGTTTTCATGTTCTGTCCCCTTTCCTATTCAAAAAGTATGAAATAAACACCCCTCTCTACGACCCGATCCGGAATGTGTGCTGTAAGGAATGGCTGAAAATCCACAGGATTATTCCTCTACATGACCACAGGGGAATATCAAGGCGAACCTTCCCTTGCCCAAACAGGCCGCTGGGGCTATGATAGGGCCGATTCCGGAAGCGATGAACCCGGATGAAGGATNNCCAGCATGATGATGCAGGTCCTCTGCGCCGGCGGCCTGGAACCCCTGGCCGACCATCAGCGGAAGGCCGACGACGACAACCCCCGCGGCTACTACGAATTCGAGCCGGTCAAGAAAACCAAACAAGACCCTTCGTGGCTAAAGGATTCCGCCGGCAAGGTCGTCAAGATGGTCTATCGTCTGCTATACGACCTGCCGCAAGGATACGCGTATCGCGTGGTCTTTCTGCGGCGGGACCTCCGGGAAGTGCTGGCCAGCCAGAAGAAGATGCTCCTGCGGCTCGGCAAGGACGACCCCTCGATCCGCGACGACCAGATGGAAGAGCTCTTCCGGCGACAACTGGCCGACTTCGATCGCTGGATCGCCGGACAAGAGAGATATTCACTTTTATCGGTCGATTATAATCAGATGATCTCCAATCCCCGCCCGCCCTGCGAACAGATCAACCGCTTCCTCGACGGCCGATTAAATATCGAGGCCATGATCCGCGCCGTGGACCCCAACCTGTACCGCAATCGCAAGGACTAAGGGGACTTGACCCGACTTGCGGATCGTTTGACGAACTAAGTTGAAAACTTGCGAGGAGTTATGCTGACCGACAACATTCTCGATCTGATCGGCAACACGC
>PMBP01000127.1:1002-10250 GCA_003152975.1 Phycisphaerales bacterium
ATGCCCGAGAACATGAGCGAGGAACGCAAAAAGCTCATCCGCGCCCTCGGCGCCGAGTTGATCCTGACCCCCGCCAAAGACAGCATCTCCGGGGCCGTCGAGCGCGTCTGTCAGATGGCCGCCGCCGACCCCCGCGTCTTTGTCCCCCAACAGTTTGAAAATCCCGACAACCCCCGCATCCACTACCAGCAGACCGCACCAGAGCTGTGGCGGCAGATGTCCGGCGAGATCGACTGCTTTATCGCCGGTGTCGGTTCCGGCGGGACCCTGCAGGGCGTCGGTAAATTTCTGCGCGAACATCGAAAGGGAGTCCGCATCGTTGCCGTCGAGCCTAAAAATGTCTCGGCCATCCTCGGCCACGAACCGGGCCTCCATCAGATTCAGGGTATCGGCGACGGATTTATCCCGGCGATCCTCGATGTCAAGCTCGTCGATGAGGTCGTCGAGGTCACTGACGAAGACGCCATCGAGACCACGCGCATCCTCGGCCGCGATCATGGATTGCTCGTTGGCATTTCCTCTGGCGCCAACATCTGGGCCGCCCGCCAGATGGCCAAAAAAATCAAGGGCAATGTCGCCACCGTCCTGCCCGACCGTGCCGAACGATACTTCAGCACCAGTTTGCTATAGAAACTATACACAGTTTTCGCAAGGAGCCAACATGCGATTCGAGAAGGGGATCATTCTGTCTTTGGTGTTTCTTGGGGCGTGCAGCGGGGGGATATCAGCGCAGACGGAGGCAACGAAGTCGGCCGATGGGCTTGTCTGGCCGATCGAGATTCCGATCGTGGTCGTCAAGTACTTCCCCGTCGCCGGCGACAAGATCGATGTCCGAGTGACCGGCGACTATGGCGATTCGCTTGCCTCGACGCGCGAGAAGGTCGAGCGAATCCAGAAGGAAACGATTGCGGCCCTCGAAGAGGGCTCCCATTACCACGGCTACAAGAACCCTGACGCCAAACCGAGTCTGCGATACAAGGTCATGGCGACGATAGAGTACCTTGAGCCAATACCAGTCTGTCCAAAGCGAGCCGGTGAATCGGTACCGATGACCGACTACAACGCGATCTTTACGCGAATCGACGGAAAGACCTGGGTCCAACAAAAGGGCGTCAAGGAAATCTGGATCTTCGGTTACCACGGTGGAGTTCTAGATCTGTGGGAATCAAATATGTCCAGCCCCTTCGGCGACACCAGCAATTCCAACTGCGACGAAAAAGACCTGCCGGTCCTCGATCGCACCTACACCGTCTATCACTACAACTACCAGCGTGACACCGGCGAGGCCGTCGAGGACCACCTCCACCAGTTCGAGGCCCTCTTCAACGAGATCGACGGCCGCGACCGCACGCCGGAGGACAGGTGGCCGGACCTGCTGTTCTGGGGCAAATTCGTCGGTAGCGACCGTTCGCAAAAGATGATTCCTGTGACTACCCCAGACGGACGGAAAGTCTATCGTTGCGGCTGGACACACTATGCCCCCAACAGCGAACAGGATTACGACTGGGCCAATCCGCGGATTGTCGAGACGGATATCGAGGACTGGCGGCCCGACGGGATCGGCGCGACGATCAAGATCAACGCCGACCGCTGGCAGCGCAACGACCTCAAGTGGAAAATCTACTGGATGCAGAACATTCCCGGCGCCGATCACGGGCTGTCGTATCAGGGCCGACCCCTGACCAACTGGTGGCGCTTCGTCGGCGACTGGGACCAGGCCCGCAAGAACAAAGTTACCCTGACCGAACAGGCGGTACAAACTGTGCCCCAAGGTGACATTCTGAAAGCCATGGACAAGGCCGAGTCGCGGGTGATCGGAATCGATGGTCAGCCGCTGGGAACAGCCGTTCGGCTGGAGATCAAACGCGACGGGAAAATCGTCCATGCCCGCCTCACGAATCAAGGTGATAAAGCCCAGCGAATCCGCGAAGTCGTGCTGGTTGATTTTGCTCACGGCTTGCCCGCCGACACGCCCTTTTACGGCGAGGGCTTCACCATGCTCAGCCAGACCGGGGGAACGCTGGGCAAGATGATCGACTTGGATGGCCTGACCGACCGCGGCCATTACAAGCTGGCCGAGCCCAAGGGATTCCGAACGGTCTATGGCATGTCGTGGGTCGCCCCGCCGGGGAAGGATGCGACGGTTCTGGCGTTCACCTCGTGCCGGAAGTTTGTCGGCCGCTTCCATGTCAATACCGAGCGGATCATCGCGTCGATCGCCACCGAGAATTTGGAGTTGGCTCCCGGTACCACTTGGGATTTGGAGGAGTTCGCTGTCTTCAACGGACCGGACCTTTCCGGCCTGCTCAAACAAACCGCGGACCGACTCGTGCAAAACCACTCGCGCCTGCCCTGGCCCAAGTTGCCGACGGGCTGGTGCTCGTGGTATTGTTTCGGCCCTTCGGTCACCGCCGACCAGATTCTCGTCAATCTCGATCGCTTTAAGCTAAAACTCCCGCAGGTCCGCTTCATCCAGATCGACGACGGCTACCAGCCGTGGATGGGTGACTGGCTCGAACCCAAGCAGCAATTCGGCGGCTCGATCAAAGATGTCATCGGCAAGATCCGCGACGCAGGGTTTGAGCCGGCAATCTGGGTGGCGCCCTTTGCCGCCAGCCCGCAATCGAAGCTCTTCACCGGGCACCCCGACTGGTTCATCCAAGACGATACCGGCAAGCCGCTCTGCTCGGACTCCGTGACCTTCGGCGGCTGGCGGCTGGGGCCCTGGTACATGCTCGACGGAACCCACCCCGAGGCCCAGAAATACCTCGAAGGCGTGTTCCGCACCATGCACGAGCAGTGGGGCTGCACCTACTTCAAGATGGACGGCAATGTCTGGGGCGCGATGCCCTTCGGCCGACGCCACGACCCGGCCGCAAGCAGCGTCGAGGCCTACCGCCGGGGCATGGCCGCCATCCGCCGTGGAGCTGGCGATTCGTTCCTGCTCGGCTGTAACCACCCGCTCTGGCCGTCGATCGGCGAGATCCACGGCTCGCGGGCGTCGATGGATATCGGCCGCGACTGGAACAGCTTCACGAGTATCGCGCGGGAAAACCTGTCGCGCAACTGGCAGAACAACCGGCTCTGGTGGAACGATCCCGATTGCCTGCTCCTGACGGGCCAGCAGCCGGACAACGAAAAAAGCTTCCACTGGGCGACGACCTTCGCCACCGGCGGGATGGTCCTGTCGGGCGATGATGTCACCCAGTACGACGATGCCCAGTGGTCAATCCTGCAAAAGGCGGCCTCCAATAGCGGAAATGCAGCGCAATTCGCCGATTCGCAGTTCACCGTGGGCCTGACACAGCAGGGCGGCCAATCGGTGGCGGTCTTTCTCAACTGGACCGACCAGCCGCAGCGACGATCCGTCAAGCTCGATGTCCCAAGCCGCGTGATCGACTACTGGACCGGCAAAGAACTCGGCGTCTTCGAGAGCGAATTCGTCATCGTGGCCATGCCCCCGCGCTCCGGCGGCGTGTATATCCTTCGCCCGAAGGACAAATGACGGCACACCGGACGAGGAACGGATTGGCATCGTGCTGGCCGGGGTTCGGCGATGGAATTTACCAACAATGATGCGGCCAACGAACTGCTGCGTTCCGAATACCCCTTCGGCTGGAAACTGGAAATTGAATAATGAATATTGACTATTGAATATTGGCATCGGAAGTTTCTGATAAATCGTCCACATATCCGGCTTTCCGAGCGGAAGGATCGTTTCGTGTCATGGTCCCGCCCTCGTATAATAGTCAATAGTCAATCGTCAATAATCAATTTCTTCTGGGCTCCACGCCCAGCAGGTTCCGCACGAAAAAGTCCATCCGCCTTCGGATGCCGTAGGGTGATTCGCCGGAGCCGTGGTTGGATCCCGGGAAGATCACCAGCTCGAAATCCTTGTCGGCCTTGATCAGGGCGTTGACCACTTGCATCGTGCTGGCCGGGTCCACATTGCTGTCCAGCTCCCCGACCGTCAGCAGCAGCTTGCCTGTCAGCCGGTGGGCCTGCGTGACATTCGACTGCTCCTGGTAGTGCGGGCCGATCGGCCAGCCCATCCACTGCTCGTTCCNNGCGCTTTGTCCGCCCGCCGATCCGCCGTAGAGGCCTACTCGCGTCAAGTCCATCTGCGGGTATTTCGCCGCTGCGGCTTTAATCCACAATATCCGATCCGGAAATCCCGAATCGCCGAGGTTCTTCCAGCACACATCGTGAAAGGCCTTCGAGCGGAAATTGGTCCCCATGCCGTCGATCTGCACGATCACAAATCCCAGCTCCGCCAAAGATCGTTGCTTGGTTCCCAGCCCGAAGGCCTTCGGCACGAACGCCGCCTGCGGCCCGGCGTAAATGTCTTCGATGACGGGATATTTCTTGTTTTCATCGAAGTTCATCGGACGCAGAATAATCCCGTAGATATCCGTGCGGCCGTCGCGACCTTTGGCAACAAACCGCTCCGGCGCCCTCCAGCCCATTGCCAGCAGGGCCGTCGCATCCGCCCGCTCCAGTTCGCAGACCTTCTTGCCGTCGTCGCTCCGGCGCAGCTCGGTCACTGGCGGCAGATCGACGCGGCTGTAACGGTCGATGAAGAACCGCCCGTCTGGCGAAAAGGTCACCTCGTGCGTGCCGTCGCCTTCCGTCAGGATAACCAGTCCCGTGCCATCCAGATTCACGCGGCACAGGTGCAGATAGTACGGGTCCTGTTCGGGCCGAATGCCGCCGGCCCAGAACCACGCCTGCCGCTTTTCCGCGTCGATCCGCTCGATGCGTCGAACGACCCACTCGCCTTTGGTGATCGCATTCTTGACCGAGCCGGTCTTGGCGTCGATCAGATACAGGTGATTCCACCCGCTCCGCTCGCTCATCCACACCAGTTCGTCGTCGCCGAGCCAGAAACAGAATAGTTTATTGGTATAGTCCACAAAGGTCTTCGGCGACTCGTCGGCAACCGCCCGCGCCGCTCCGCTGGCCGCGTCCACGGCGACCAGCCGCACAACCTGGTGGCCCCGCTGGTTATACACGAAGGTGAACCGAGAACTGTCGGCCGACCAGCGAAGGTCCTCGATGCTCCACGGCGTTGCGAAGATCCCGTTGGGAACATCGACCGCCTTCTTGCTCTCGATGTCGAACAGAAACGGCCGCGGCTGGTCGATCCGGTCGCCCGGTTTGGGGTAGTCGATCGTGTGCAGCTTCGGCTGGAGCTGATCCTTCGGCGCCGATTCCACGAGCAAGACCTTACGGTCCTCGCCCTTGCGGACCCGCATCGCCACCAGCTTCTTGGAATCCGGCGACCACAGCAGTTCGCGCGGGAACCCGTCCTCGGCCGTGCCGTCGGTTGTCAGGGCCGTCTTCTCTTTGTTCTCGATATTGCGGAGCCAGACATTGTTGTCTTTGAGAAAGGCCGTGCACTTTCCATCCGGCGATTCGCCGCGCTGCCGTCCCGGCCGCGGACCCTGGTCCCGTGGCTCCTCGTTCTGCGTCTGCTCTGTGATCACCGCATCCCCGGCCTCCGTCGTCGCGACAAACACGGCCAGCCGCCGGTCCTGCTTGTCGGTCGCGAACCACACATGCCCGGCGAAGGTATGCTGGCGGTACTGCCCGCCTGCGGGAATCGTCGCGTAATGCTTCCGTTCGCCGCTTTCGTCGTTCCAGTAAATTTCGACTTCGAAGCCGCAACGGTTGACGAATGTGATCCAGGTTTCCGGGCCCGTTTCGCGCGAGGGGCGCAATCGCCGCTGTGCCGGCAGCGACTCGGCCGGGACATTCTCGCCCGTCACTTCCTCCACCACATAGCTGGCCAGATCGCAGCGATATCGTTTGCCCTCGAGGTTGAAGCGGATCTCCGTCGCCGCATTATTGAACCGCAGCCGGTCGATCCCCAGCCGTTCCGGCTTGACCTCCTTGCCGGCCGCCTTCGTCAGCGACTCGGCCAGCCGCGCCGCATTGAATGCCGGCTTGCGGGTGCCCGCTTCGGCGTCCACGAGGATGTATTCGCCGGCCTCGTTCGCCAGGTCGTTGCGGTACCAAAATTTGGCGTTGCCCTCCAGCCAGTTGGGCCGCACGCGGTCGCCAAAGACCTTGTTGGCCAGCGTCTTCGACAGCGCTGCCGCGCGGTCGTAGTCGCTCTGGGCCCCCTGTGCGAATGTGCTCGCGCTCAACCCCAGCAGAATCAGAACAATCGAAAATGGCCTCAACAAATAGAAAGACGGTCTCATCATGCCCTCGGATTTTTAGGTTGATAGGTTTCTTTCATCAGCAGCGTGCAGCCCAGCGCCGTCGCCGCTGCCGCCATCAGGATCCACAGCACGCGCTGGTATCCGGCGACCGGGTACGCCCCGGCCTCGGATTTCCCGAACGCATCCAGAACTCGCCCCAGCAGCGGCATCAGCACCGCGCCACCCAGGAACGGAAACAGGTTCAGCATCCCCACGGCCGTCCCCGCCATCCGGACATCGAAGAGCTCTTTGACCGTGGTAAAGCCCACCGCCATGATCGCCGTGCCGAACACCCCGAACGCGAAGAACCACGCCAGCAGCCACGCGCGCGACAGGTCAGCGACATGCAGATTCAAAAACACGAACAGCCCCAGCAGCGCCGCCGAGCTGAGCATCAGGGTCTTTTTGCGGCTGTGAAGAACCGACTCCGAAACCCAACCCAGCAGGGGGCTTGCGATAATCATTCCCCAGGCGAATGAGCTTAAGATACCTCCCGCCTGAGTCTGGGTCATTCCGTAGGTGTGCCTCAGGTAGGGTCCGCCCCACAGGCCCCCGAATGCATAGAAGATTCCGCAGGTGCAAAAAAACCACAATCCAACCGGCCAGAAATGCCGGCATCGCAGCACCGTTCGCACGGCCGTCCCCAGCGGGATCGTCTCGGCCCGGCCGGGCGTATCGTCGTGATCCTGCGAGATGATCGAAGGCCAGCCGCGGCTTTGCGGATTGTCGCGGACGACGATCCACGCCAGAATGCAGACGCCGACCGTGACCCCGCCGATGATCTCAAACGAAATCCGCCAGCCGAATTGGCTGCTCAGCCAGCCCAGCAGGCCCGTGCCCGCCAGCACCCCCATTCCCCCGACGGCGTTGAAAGCCCCGGCCATCATCGCAAACTCGTTGTGGCGATACCACTGCGAGAGGACTTTCATTGTGGAGATGAACACCGTGCTGACGCCCAGCCCGATACAGAACCGAGCGACCATTGCCCACTCCAGTGACGGCGATAACCCAAACAGAAGACTTCCCACCGCCGACAGCGGCAGAAAAATCGCCACCGTCTTACGCGGCCCCAGCGAATCCGACAACAACCCCGCCGGAAACTGCATCACCGCATAACAGTAGAAGTAGATCGACACCAGAATCCCGAGTGCCTGTCCGGTCGTCTCAAAGTCTCTGTCCACATCGACGGCCACCACCGACATCGACAGCCGGTGAAAGAACACGAAGAAATACGCCACGCTGAGCACGACAAAGACGGCCCAGCGATACGCATACGCCCGTTGTAATGACATCTCGGTTTCCTTCCGAACGCGACACAAAAGTGCACAGTATAACCACAGGCAAAATCAAACAAAAGAGCCGAGTTGTTACGATTCTATTTTCAGGGTTCGAATTGTGCATATTCTCGTTGAATCCGGTGGAGTTCCATCATAGAATAACCCCGCGGAAAAATCCGTCTATGCGGATGAAAGAGACCGAACTGGAAGGGGTGGTGTATTGTAATGAAAATCGATCGACTGAGACAGATTTCATGAAACCGAACAAGCGTCATACAGTTGAAATCCTTGCCTTGTGCATGGCGTGTTGCCTGCTGGGTTCGTGCGATTCGCTGGAGGTCGTCGCTCCTCCGATGATCATCGGCCCGGCCGCGACCGACCCCAATACCGTCGCCGGTTCGACAGCCACCCCCGGGATCGAAACAGCCGCGACTTCCCCCTCTGCGGTTCCCGATACCGGACCCCTGAACCTTTCGATTTCCTCCGCGGTCGTCTTGGGCCTGGAGAACAATCGTTCTTTGGTTGTCCAGCGATTCGCCCCCCAGATCCGATCGACGCAGGAACAGCAGGCCCTGTCGGTGTTCGACCCGATCCTGTCTGGGCAGATCGCCAACCGACAATACAAGAACACCGATGGCCCTTTCCTCTCCCGTTTGACCACTCAGACCAATAGCGCCGATATCGGCCTGACGCAGTATTTCCCCAGCGGAACCTCGGTCGGTATTTTGGGGAGTGTCGATATCGACGAGCGCACCGATGTCGGCGAGTATGGTACCCGGCTGGGATTGTCGGCCAATCAGCCACTCCTCCGCGGCTACGGTTCTGAGGTCAACTTGGCCTCCGTCAATCAGGCCCGGCTGGATACCCGTATCTCCGAATACGAACTGCGGGGCTATGTCCTCACGCTGGTCACTCAGATCGAAGAAATGTACTGGAGTTATATCCTGGCCGAGCGGAAGATCAAAATCTATACTCAATCACTCGACTTAGCCCAGAAACAACTGGAACAGACCGAAGATCGCATCCAGATCGGTAAGCTGGGGGCCAGCGAGCGGGCCGCGGCCCAGGCCGAGGTTGCCCTGCGAAAGGAAGGTCTGATCGACGCCCGCAACGCCCTGTCGCTGATCCGGCTGACCCTCCTGCGTCTGATGAACCCACCCGGCGCCAACCTATGGGATCGGCAGATCCAATTGACCAGTCCGCCGACCGGCTCGCCGGACCAGTTGGCGCCCGTGGAGTCCTACATCGCCGCGGCCCTGGAAATGCGTCCCGACCTCAACCAGGCCCGCCTGTTGCAGCAACGCAACGAACTGGAGGTCGTCAAGACCCGCAACGGCCTGCTGCCCAAGCTGGACATGTTCGTCACGATGGGCAAGAGCGGCTTTGCCGACTCGTTCGCCAAGAGCTACCGCGAACTGGCCACCGGCAACAACTACGACGCCCTGGTCGGCGTCAAGGCCGAGTACCCGCCGCGCAACCGCGAGGCCCTGGCCCGCGACAGCCGGGCCCTGTGGAACCGCCAGGCCGCCATGGAATCGCTGGCCAACCTCTCCCAGCTCGTGGAGGTCGACGTTCGCACGGCCCACATCGAACTGCTCCGCACCCGCCAGCAGATCCGCGCCACGGCCATCACCCGCAAGCTCCAGGAAACCACCGTCCGCGTGGAGATGGCCAAGTTCGACATCGGCAAGAGCACCTCCCTGCTGGTGGCCCAGGCCCAGCGCGACCTGCTGAGCGGCCAGATCAACGAGATCCAGGCCGTCGT
>PMBP01000167.1 GCA_003152975.1 Phycisphaerales bacterium
CTTGGCGCCTTGGTGGTGAATCTTTTCTTTGCGGGTTACGACATCGGCCCGTCGGCCTCAATCCGGGTTCGACGGCACAAATCCGACATCTCGTCGAGATGGAAACGGATACGGGCCAGGTCATGCCCCTGAATCGTCCCCTCCAGGGCCCGGGCCTTCTCCGTAAAGACGGCAAAGCCCGCAAATCCCCCTAGCCCCTTCAGCGCGTGGGCCTTCAGCGCCAGGTCGGCAAGATTGCCTTCCTCCAGGGCCGCTCGCATCTCCTCCAGCCGGCCGGGCAGATTGCTCACGAAAGTCTCGATGGTCTTCTGGTAGTCCGGGTCGCCGGCCAAAAACGACACGACCGGCTCGCCGCGCTCGGCCGCATCGATCTGCTTGGCCTGCTGAAGAAATCGCCAGATCTTGCGGAGCAGCAGCTCCTTCTTGACCGGCTTGCCGACAAAATCGTCGCACCCCGCCTCCAGGCACTTGAGCTCGTCGCCCTTCCCGACCGACGCCGTCATCGCCAGGATCGTCGTCGCGCAATTCAGGCCCTCCTCGCGGATGCGCCGGGTTGCGTCGAACCCGTTAACGATCGGCATCTGCATGTCCATCAGGANNTAATCTCCAGCAACGACCGGTTTTCCTGGACATCGTCCACCACCAGAATCACCGGCTCGCCGCCCGTTTCCCGCGGTGAATTCACCGCCGCCGGTTCCACAGGGGCCGCCGGTGGAGCGGGAGCCGACGATGCGTCGGGTTTTTCCGCCTCGGGGGTTGTCGTCTCGGCCGTCGCCGCCTCCGGCCCTTTCGGCGTCGTTTCATTGCGGCACAGGTTGACCAGTTCGCCAGCCACATCCAGCAGGTGGCGGGCATTCTCGGTAATCTTGGCCAAATGAGATTGGCAGGCGGCGTCAGTCCGTTCCTGTTTTAGGATGTCCGTAAAGCCCAGAATATTGTTCATCGCGGTGCGGATCTGGTGGCTCAAGCTCACCAAAAACTGCCCCGACCGGTATTGGGCATACTCGGCCCGGTCCTGCCCGTCGGTGTATTCCGTTATATCCACCAGCGTCATCCAGAATCCCTCGATCCGCCCCTGGCGGACCATACTGGATAAGTGGGTATGAATTTCCTGCTGTCCGACCGTAAACCGGATCGACACCGGTCCCGATCGCTCGGCCCGCCGCAGTTCGTCCATCCCAGCCTGCACGCTGTCCCGGTGAGAGGGTGGCGCCAGCTCCGTCAAGTTCCGCCCCACCCAGTCGGACCGCGGCCGACCCAAAAGGTTCACCGCCGCCCCGCTGATCTCCCGGATCGTCCCCGACGCGTCGGCCGCCGCGATGCCCGTCGGGATGTGATCCAGGATCCTCCGCATCATCTCATGAAGTTCCTCTTGTTTGTCTCGTTTTTGCTGCGCGTCCGTGATATCCGCCACCACGCCCAGCACGCCCCACACGCTCCCCCGGCCGTCCCGAAGCGGGACCTTGCTGATCAACAGCGTCGCCGTCTTGCCCTGGACCGCCTGCCGCCGCTCGACATTGACCAGACCGATTCCCGTCCGAATCACCTCCCGGTCGTACTGCATCGGCGGCCCGGCCCAGCCCCAGTTCCGCGTCAGATCGGTTTCCGTCTTGCCGCGGATCTCGTCGGCGTGAATCAATCCGACCATTCGGGCAAACGCCGCGTTGGCCCCGCGGTACATCCCGGCCCGATCCTTCCAGTACAGACCGTATGGGACCGCGTCCAGAATATCCCGCAGCGTATCCAGTTTCGTCTCCAGGTCTTGCTCCGTCTGCGTGTGCTCGAACGACAGCAGTTGCAGTTCATCGTTCACCCGCCCGATCGCCAGGTGCGCCGCCAGTTGCGCCTTCCTGCGTTCGTATCGGAAATAGGTCACCGCGCCCAGGGTCATCGCCGCCAGCACACATACCGTCATCAGGATCATGTCACGCGCCTGCTCCTGCAGTGGCGCGGCGATCGGTCCGGTCTCGTCCATGCACACCGCCACCGTCCAATGGGTGTCGGCGATCTGCAAAGGCGACCAGGCCATCGTCGTTTTCCCGCCGTTGGAGTGTCGCGACACGAAGCGGTCCACCCCGGCGACGCCCTTAAGCATCTGGTCAATCACCCCGTCCTCCTGTTGTGGATCGCCCAGTTCCCGCAGACGCAGCGCAAAGACCGACCGGCCCAGCAGCGAATCGTCGGGGTAACTGATCAAATCCCCGTGCCGGTCCACGATCCACGCATAGCCGGGAATCCCCGCGCGAATCGGTCCGATCAGGGCGTTGAACGCATCGAGCGGAATCATCGCGCCCAGCCAACCCGTCACCCGCCCCGAATCCCGCACGGGCACGCACAGCGAGACGGCCTTCGTCCCATTCGGCAATGTCAGGGTCTTGCTGAGGGTGGTCTGTTGCCGCTGGAGGGCCAGACGAATATCCGGCCGGGCGGAGTAATCCTGATTTATATTATCCGGATTATTTGGTATTTGCCCCACCATCCGCCCCGCCGGGTCCAGCTCAAAGAGGGTCATGACGATGGATTTCAATCGCCGATGCATATCCTCCAGCGGAGGGGGGCCGCCCTCGACCGGCAACGATCCCGCCAGTCCGCTGAATACCCACCGAACCGCCGGGTTGCCCACGGCGACCTCCATCTCCGTCTGAATGGCCGCAAACAGATCCTCCAGATGGTTGGCCTGCGTCCGGGCCAGGATACTCAGGTACCGCTGGGCCTGCACGACCGTCGTCTGTTCATAGCGGGCCAGATTCAGGCTGGTCAACAGTCCCAGATAAGCCAGAACGAAAACGCCCAGCAATCCCCAAAGGATCGGTTTTGTCACTCGATGGGTCATCGTCCCTCGTCGGCCGTTTTACGGCCGATAATCATCCGCAATTCGGCTTTCATTTCAAATCCCGACGCCGAAAGCCGGCCGGAGTCCTATCGGCGATTCCGACGGCTCCCTTAACCTGGGTATTTCACAGGGTTTTGACACAGTCGTAATAACTTTAGCTGCAACGGGGTCTTACGAAATAAAC
>PMBP01000027.1 GCA_003152975.1 Phycisphaerales bacterium
TGAGGTTCAGCGTGGGACCGAGGCCAGTCTGGTCACGCTCATGGGTCGCCGGGCGGTCCATACGGGGCAGATCGTGACTTTCGAGGAGATGCTCAAGAGCGAGGCCGAGTTTGCCCCGAATGTGGACAAACTTACAATGGATTCTCCCGCCCCCCTTCTTGCCGCGACCGACGGTAAATATCCAACTCCGCAACCCGGCATCCTCTCCAATCGGGAGTTTTGACCCATTTTCGACTGGAACGGACTTCTTGTTATCGGACCTTGCAATGGGGAGGGCATTTTGGGTATAATGGTGGTTTGTTTATGACCATCGGCCAGAGGGCCGATTTGCGAGGAAATCCGATGAGACGACAATGGATTCCCGTTATGGGGCGTGTGTGCCGGATTCGAGGGTGGTTTGCCGCAATCCTGTTCCTGGCTATGGGGGGAGGTCTGTTTGCCGCACCCGTTGGCCCGGAGCGGGCCCTGCGGATGGTCCAGGGCTGGATGCAATGGGATTCCAAACCGCTGGAGGCCCAATTAGGGGGGCAGATTGCGGGGGTTCAGACCTATGCGGACGCCGCGGGAGAGCCGGTGTACTTCGTCGTCGATCTGGAGCCGACGGGATATGTGATCGTTCCGGCGGACGAGGAAGTCGAACCAGTCATCGCATTTGTCGAACAGGGACGGTATGATCCATCGCCGGCCAATCCCATGGGGGCGCTGATCGGGCGGGATTTGCCGAACCGGATTGCGGAGACCCGTCGTATGGCGGGGATACCCGCACCGCCGGGCGCTGAGGGAGCGGAGGATTTTCGCGGACTGGCTCGGAAACGCTGGGCGCAGCTTGAGGGCGGGCGGGATTTGCCTGCGCCGCCGGATGCGACGGGGGAGTTGGGCCTGATCGAGCCGCCGGGGGCGTCGAGCGTTTCCGATGTCCGGATTACGCCGCTGGTGCAGAGCCGTTGGAACCAGGAAAATGCCGGGGGAGATTACTGCTATAATTATTACACGCCGAACCACTGGCCGGTCGGATGCGTGGCGACGGCGACTTCGCAACTGATCCGCTACCACCAGTATCCGGCCACTTACACCCCATCGGGCGGGACCCTGCACTCTTTCAATTGGGCCAACATGCCGCTGGTTCCCGGCTATGGAATCACTTTGGCACAACGGCAGGAGATCGGGTACCTGTGTTTCCAGGTGGCCGAGTCGGTCAACATGGAGTATGGCGCGGACGGATCATCGGCGAAGGTGTCGGACGCTTCGGTATCGCTGGTGGACAACTTCGGATATCACCAGTCGATTTACGGAAGAAACTACTGGTCGCCCAATACGAACATATCTGGGTCCATATTAATCCAAATGATCAATCCGAACCTGGACGCGGGATTGCCGACGCTGCTGGCGATACTGGATTCCGGAGATCAATTCGGACACGCCATTGTCTGCGACGGATACGGGTATCAGAGTGGAACGCTCTATCATCACCTGAACATGGGCTGGAGCGGGACGGATGACGCATGGTACGCCCTGCCGAACATTGACGGAAGTTTTTCGGCATTCGACACGATCTATGGCTGCGCGTACAACATTTACACGGTCGGGTCCGGGGAGATTCTCAGCGGAAGGACAGTGGATACGATGGGTCGGCCGATCGAGGGCGTGCAAGTGACCACCAATCCGGTCAGCATGACATCCTCCACCACCAGTAAAGGAATCTTCGCGCTCAGCCGGCTGGCATCGAACAGAAGCTATACGGTCTCGGCGGCTAAATCCGGGTGGTCATTCGCTTCCAGATCCAAGAATTCCGGAACCAGCATCGACGGAACAACGACCTGTGGGAATTTTTGGAATTTCCTGCTGGAAGGCCAGCTTTCGGCGGGGTCTTTGACGCTGAATAAAACGGCGTACACAGCGGGTGACACGATCCAAATTGACCTGTTGGATAATGATCTCAATAACAAGGGACCCCAAAGCGTACTTGTTCAGACAAGCTCGGGGGACCGGGAAAGCGTAACCCTGACGGAGTTGACGGCCGGTAAAGGTTTTTTCAGGGGGACGATTTCCACAATCCAGAAACCCTTCGTGGTGGGCAATGGAACTCTGGAGGCCTGGCAAGGGCAGACGGTCACCGTGACCTACCAGGACCAAAACCACGGCAACGGACAAGCGGTCGCCGTGACCGCAACGGCCACGGTCGAAGGCGGGGAGGAGATCCTGTACGAGACCGACTTTGAGACGGCACTGGACAGCGTCTGGTCGATCGTTGATGGCGGCACTTCGACGGACACCTGGCTGAGGACAGACACGCCGGACGGTTACGGGCAAGGCAAGGTGATGCTCGTGGACAGCGACGCTGCGGGCAATGTGGAGATGGACGAGCAGTTGATCCTTCAGTTGGATTGCAGCGCGTGGCAGACGATCCGTCTGCTGTTCGATCATCACTTCCAGGAATATTCCGCCGATCCTGCGGAGGTCGGTGATGTCGATGTCAGCATCAACAACGGGGACTGGCAGAATCTGGTTCGATACCAGTACGACAGCTTTGACGGCCGGGTAACCCTGAACCTACCGATAGCCGCCGAGGGGCAGTCGAATGTCCGGATCCGCTGGCACTACTACAACTCCAATTGGGATTACCACTGGCTGATCGACAATGTGCGGGTCAGCGGAATCCGGCGGCACACCCCCCCCACCGTCGATCCGCTGAGCTATTTTTTGGCCAAGGGGGCCACGCAGACGGTTGCGCTTGCAGGAACGGATGACGGATACCCGAGCGGGCGGATGCTGTATTGGATCACCACCCTGCCGAATCACGGGACCCTGAGCGATCCGGATGCGGGGGTCATCGCGAAAACCCGGCTACCGTACGCCCTGCCGGAGGGAAAGAATCAGGTTGTCTATACGCCCCATCCGTGTTTTCTGGGGACGGATCGATTCTCGTATGCGGCCGACGATTTCGATCCCACAGCCGAGGGCGGAATGTCCAAGCCGGCAGACATATCCCTGTTTCACCCGGTGGTGATGGATGCGGACTTTGAAACCGGGCTTCCGGCGGGCTGGACGATCGTCGATGGGTATTCGGACGGCAATACCTGGGGCTGGGAGCAGTCAGGCAACGAGGGAATGATGGTCGTTGACAGCGACACGGCGGGCAAGGTCTTTCTCGATGAGTCGCTGGTAACGGGCGCGATCAATTGCAGCCGGTATCGACAGGTGCGGCTGGTGTTCGACCACAACTTTATCTTCAACTCCAACGAGATCGCGGATGTGGATGTCCGGGTTGATGGAGGCGACTGGCAGAACCTGCAGCAATATAAAGGCGGGGATGAATATGGCATCGCCGATCTCGACGCCAGCGCATTGGCCGCCGGGCATCGCAGCGTACAGTTCCGATGGCACTATTACAATGCGTACTGGGACTGGTTCTGGGCGGTGTTCCGCGTTTCCGTCGTGGCCGGATCCAGCGCTGCGGCGGGTGACTTCGAGGAAGACTGCAATGTCGATCTGGCCAACTTCGCACAACTGGCGGCGGCATGGCAAAGCCAAACCGGCCAGCCGACCTACGACCCGGCCTGCGATCTGGCTGAACCGATCGGCGTGATTGACATCGGGGATCTGATGGTCTTTGCCGAAAACTGGATGATCCGCCAACCCTAACTCGATTTTCCGATTCTGTCTCACTCTTGCCAAATCCGGGAATTCCCTGTTATGCTTACGCCCGTGGTGCGTCTATCCACGGGAAGATACCGTTTACTCGAAAGGGAATAATATGAAATGGACCATCGGAGAGATCATGAATCACGGGAAAATCGGAATCATTCTTGCCGGGCTGACGGCCGGATGTTTGATGACCGGCTGCATCATAACCACGGGCTGCAGTTCGCCGCCCATCCAAGCCCAGCGAACGGTGGAACTGGCCGCCCCGATGGCCGCGGGGG
>PMBP01000006.1 GCA_003152975.1 Phycisphaerales bacterium
TACAATCCAAGCTATATCGATATCAGCGGTAATGCAGAGATACAATGTAAATATCTCGAAGTCGGCTGGCCCGGCAAAGGATATCTGACCCAGAACGGTGGCACCATCACCACCAATGAACTGGCCCTGACCAACTACAACGATAACTCCAAAGGCGAGGGTTATTACACCCTCAATGCCGGAACGCTCAATGCCGGGGCCATTTATGTCGGCATTATCAAGGGAGAATGGAAAATCACCAATCCCGGCGTCAATGTCTATATCCACGATGGCCTCGACCTCCGGCCGGGCGGCACCTTGAGCATTCCGGCGGGAACCTTCTTTCACATGAACGACCACGCCATCCCTCCGACCCGGACGGGTGACTTTCGTATCAACAAAACCAATCCCACAGGCGTCGAAGACCTCGTAAATCTGACGCTGAGCTTTGACGGGACGGTACCGGCCAGTTCCGGCGAGATCGAGGTGGCGGGGAAAGACCTCGGCGATTCTCCGGAAGGATTCCAGAACAACTTTGTCCTGGGAGGTTTGTATCTCGGACCCAATGCCCGCGTATCCCTTGTCAATTTGGTCGACAATCAACCCGAATGGAATGGCGCCGGGGCCTTGTCAGNNAAAGCATATCCGTCTGGCCCAGGGTGCCGTGCTCGATTGCAGTTGTTATCATGTGTACTATGAGACGATCGAGAATGTCGGCGGCACGATCAATAAAGGCGTCGATTGCGACACGATCGATGTCTGGGCCGATCCGGAAGAAATCCCCAGCGACGGCAAGAGCCAATCGCAGATTTTCGCCAAGTTGATTTTGAATAAGCTTTCGGCTCCCGGCAAGGTCGTTACCTTCACGACCGACAAGGGGAAGTTGCTTGATCCTCAATCGCAGCAGCCGGTCACGACGGTTTCGCTGACCACCAACGCTCAGGGAATCGCGCAGGTTGCATTCGTCGCGTCGGACGATCCCGGTATGGCCTTCATCGATGTCGAATATAGTCCCGCAGCCCTGAAAGATACTTGCGGGGTCAGCATGGTGGAATACGATCTGCACATGGTAGCCGACCAGGCATGGTATATGCTGGTTCCCGGCCGAGACTCGAACCATCCGCTCATTCGTGACTTTGCCTCCGACAAAATACCCCAAGCCACGCTCTTCGGCCTGACCGATATCCCGATCGTCCTGGAACTATCCGGCATCGGTACGACCGGAAAGATCCTCCAATTGAACAGCGAAACCCGGGATTGGATCATCGACAAACAACTGCCCGGTTCAATCGTGTTCCCCGATGAAGTGATTACCGATGCCCAGGGAAAGGCGTATCTGACTTTGCATATCGATAAGATGTATGAGAACTTCAACGCGATCACCGAAGTTCACCTGAAAGCCCGGCTTAAGGACAATCCGGACATCGTCGCCACGATCGTATTTCCCATCGTTGATACCTGGACGATGATCGTCGAACAGTATGAAACGGGCATCCCCCGAGGCCTGATTCGAAACCAAGTCAACTATGATCAGGTCTATTCCTGGTTGTGGTATGCCTGTCCCGGCCTGGCGGACGCCCTCAAGACCGCGGGGAACACCTATTATGGCCTCATCACGGACCTATTGAGCCATTATATCGGCAGCTATAATGTCTGGACCTGCGGCGGGTATCAGATTCAAGTGCTGTATCTTCTCGATTCGATCCGGCTTCAATCCGATTTCTCCTGGATTCTCAACGGATTCGATTATGGGCCAATCAAACAGATCCAGGGTTTGCATCAGGCCGCGGTTATCTGGCCGACGGACCGGACCTATCTCGATGGCGCGTTTGCGCGGATTCTCGATCCGTGGCCGGCACAGGACCCCAAGGGCGCCGAGTGGACCTGGGTGGGGTGGCTGGGCACGATCGGCGTGTCGCTCCCACTCGGGGTAGGTCTTTCGCTGGAACTATGCACCGAGCCGGGTTCGTCGGATCAATATATCAACGGTCTGTATCCCGTTCGCGGCCCGGCGTGGCACTATCCCTCGGAACCCTATTGGTCCTTCAATTACGCAACGCCGCCTCACTTCACGGTAATTGTGGATTGTCCGGTCGATCTCTTGATTACCGATTCGCTGGGCCGGCGGTTGGGTAATGTTCCCAACTGGGACCCTGCCGGGGAGCAACGCCCGTTTATCACGGAGATTCCCGGTCTGGGCTGGTATGCAATGATTTTACCGGACGGGACCCGAGCGTGGTTGATCAACCTCCCGGCGGAAACGATGGATTTGCAGATTACCGGAACGGAGGACGGGAGTTTCAATCTGGCGGTAATGGATGCGGCGGGCCGGTTTCGTAACTACCTCGACGCCCCGATCGGGCTGGGTCAGACAGCCCAAATCCGTTTTGATCCGACGACGGAGACGGTCCCCGGTGTTGTGTTTGACGATGGCCATTTTGTACTCTCTGACAATCTGCTATCGTTCGGGATGTGGAACTACCTTTCTACGATGCAGGAATCTTCGGCGACTCTGACCCTTACCAATCGGACCGATCTTCCGATCCATGCGCCGCTGTGGCTGGTCAGCGAGACGATCGATCCCGGCACGGTTTCATTGATCGGGGCGGACGGGATTACTCCAGGGGGACGGCCATATCTTGATTTCTCCTCGTCGCTTTCCGGGGGAGTATTGAATCCCGGCCAATCCGTCGT
>PMBP01000122.1 GCA_003152975.1 Phycisphaerales bacterium
GGCAGCCGCCGCTCGGCGATGTCCATCTCCGAGATAATCTTGATCCTCGCGATCACCGCCATCTGCATCTTTCGCGCCGGCGGGACCATGTCGGACAGCATGCCGTCGATCCGCATCCGGATATTCATGCCCTTTTCCTGCGGCTCGATGTGAATGTCGCTGGCGCGGCTCTTGACGGCATGGCCCAGCAGCAGGTCCACAAACCGGATCACCGGGGCGTCTTCCGCCGCCGTGGTCGATGTTTCCTGCTCGTCCTCCTCGTTGTCCTCGGTGCTTACCTCCAGCTCGACCAGGTCGCGCAGCTTCTGTTCCTGGATGTCCGTGCCGTGGTAGATCACCTCGATCGCCCGCTGGATATCCTTGGCCGAGGCCAGAACGGTCTTGACCTGTTTTTTCAGCTTAACGGTCACGGTATCAACGGCCACGACATTCAGCGGGTCGGCCATCGCGATCGTTACCTTGCCGTCGGCCTCCCCAATCGCCACCAGCGAGAACCGCTTGGCGATCGTCTCCGGAATTTTGCGGGCGACCTCGGTCTGGATGACCGCCAGGTCCTCCAGCCGCACATAGTCGATCTGCAAAAATCCCGCCAGGGCCTCGGCCACATCCGCCTCGGACATCTTGCCCAGTCGGACCAGAATCTCGCCGAGCCGTCCGCCCTGCTTGGACTGATCCTGCAGGGCCTGGTTCAGATCATTGGCCGACAGCTTTTTGTTGCTGGTCAGCCAGTCGCCAAACAGCGTGCTTTCCTTGGCGATGGCGGATCGATTTGTCTTATCTACTGTACTGGTCATACGATTTCTCGTTCCAACCTCCGGGAATCCTCGATTATTATCTCGCCGCCGAAGAGGCCAACTGCGTCATCGGCAGGTATCGGCTCAAGGCCTGGTACAATCCATGGCTATCCACCGGCTTGGCCAAAAATCCGTCAAAGTCCTTACCCGCCGGCTCATTGGCCGCCGACATGGCCAGGATCGGCACGACCAGTCCCTGCTGCCGCAAAGTCCGGGCGGCCTGGATGCCGTCCATCACGGGCATCTTGATATCCATCAGGATCGCGTCGAACGATCCCGTCGCGGCCATCTCCACGGCCTTCTGGCCGTTGTCGGCCACACTCACCTCCAGGCCCATCGTTTCCAGCAGCAACTGCACCACCGTCTGATTGGACGGCTGATCCTCCACCACCAGCACATGCCCGCAGCATTGCCGATGCGATGCCGACGAATCCGAGTCGGCCTGCCCATGCGACGCGGCATTCGCCATGGTCGCCGCCAGTGTGGTCTGACCCTGGATCTCCACGCCCGTCGGGATCACCAGTGAAAAGATCGAACCTTGTCCGGGTTCGCTGGTCAGGGCGATTCGACCCTGCAGCAACTGGACCAGTTGCGCCGTCGCCGCCAATCCGCTGTCAGCCATCAGGCCCAGTTCCAGACTGGTCAGCATGCTTTGGCTGACCTGCTCGAACTGCGAAAACGGTTGAAAGATCGTCGCTTGCTTGTCGGCCGGAATCCCCACGCCGCTGTCAATGATGTCGAATCGGATGTAGGGCTTGTCCTGATACTGCGATAGCCCCGCCAGAATCTTCACCTGTCCCCGCTGGGTGTACTTGATGGCGTTGCCCGCCAGAATCATCACGCACTGCCGCAATCGTTGCGAGTCGGTTCGGATGTTCGCGGGCATGTCAGGGTCGGGGGTAATCTCAAACACCAGCCCCTTCTCCTGGGCCGCCGGCCGCACCCTCGTATCGATCTCCTCCAGCAGCCAGGCCAGCGAGCAATCCTCCCGCCGCACCTGGAGCTCGCCCTTTTCCAATCGTGTCATATCCAAAACATCGTTAACCAGCGAAACCATCCCCTGCCCGGCTTGAAAGATCTCCTGGACATATTCCCGCTGGGTCTGGTTAATCTCCTCGTTCATCAGCAACTCGCTGAAGCCCATGATCGCATTGGTCAGCGTGCGGATCTGAAACGCCATATTGTCGATGAATTTTGTCTTCGTCTGGATCAGGGCGTCCTTCTGCTCGCTGGTCTGTGCCCCGTGCGAAGCCGTCATCCAGCTCGGCGTCTGTTCCAGAATCTGTTCGATCGGTTTTGGTTGCATTACCATTCCCTTTTCGATTGTGTCTTTGGCCGCCGGAATCTCAGGATAACCATCCTCGATACTGGCATAAGCCGTAGTCACCCAATTCCTTGTCGTCACAATCCCCCCGCCCCTTACGAATCGTTTATTGTCGTTAGCAAGTTTTTCCTCGGTCCGATAATCCCGTCCTTTTTTGCCTCTGGGACCTTATCAAACGGAGTGATCCCCTCGCTCTCGTACGCCGGAATCGGCTCATGTCCGATAAGAGGTCTTGCTTTTTCCGGATCATTTTGATACAATAAGGAAAGATGAAAGGGCCCCAATCGGGGCGGTTTGTGTCATCGGGGCAGGATATGTCATTCCCGCGAAAGCGGGAATCCAGTTCGACAGGAAGATGAAACCATGATCAACCCGGGATGGGACATACTGAAGGTTCTGCTGATCGCCGCCATCGGTATCGGCCTGGGCCGATGCTGCAGCCGCGGCGGCCGCACGGCCCTTTGCCTGGGCTATTGTCTGCCGTTGGCGGCGCTGGCCCTGCTGACGCTCGGCCGCTGCGGAATCTTCGGTTCCCCCAGCGGCTGGCTCGGCGGCGTCTTCTTCGGCCAGCCGCGGTTCCAGGTGCTGTCGCTGGTGATCCCGGCCGGGCTGATGACCCTGCTGCCGTTTCTCCCGCGCCGCGTCGAACGCATCGCCGTCGGCCTGGTGCTCGTGGGATTTATCGCGTGCTTTTCCATCTACCCCGTCTTGGCCCCGGCCCTGATCCGCGACGGCCTCCTGCGAACCCCCAACCACACCGACCCGCTCGGGGTTTGCCTGCAAACCCGGCCCTACACCTGCGGCCCGGCCGCCGCCGTCAGTGCCCTGCACGAACTCGGCCTGCAAGGCCACGAAGGCCGCATCGCCGCCTGGGCCTCCTCGGCTCCGGTCATCGGCACCCTGCCGTGGGATCTGTGCAACGCCCTCGGTCGCCAGTACGGACCCCAGGGCCTCCGCTGCGAATTCCGCCGCTTCGAAACCCTCGATGAACTCAAGTCCGCGGGCCTTACCCTGACCATGGTCCGCGGTGGAACGCTCACCAACCATTGCGTCGCCGTGCTGGCGATCAACGATCGGCAGGTCATCCTCGCCGACCCGTCGCTCGGCAAGGTCCGCATGCCCGTCGAACAGTTCGCCGCCGAGTGGCGCCATATCGGAATCACCCTCCGCCGCGACGCCGCCTCCGGCATCTGATAGTAGTGGTTCCAGACTGCCGATAGACACTTTTGCGTGGCAGCCACCGAGCGCAGCGAGGTGGATGACCGTTTCCCTCGATGGGCACGATCAGACCGTTTCCGAATACCGGTAAGTCGGATTCGGCCGACCCGGTCGTAGAGATCGGAGATTGAGCACCCGCACCGAAACCCGCTCATTCAATTGCCGAAGGATATCCAGACATAGCTCCTGCAACTTCTCCGGATCCATCTGTTCGCGGGCATTCAAAGTCATTTCCGCCGCCGTTGACGCGGGCAATTCGCCTTGCGTACGAATCGCCACCGGACCCTTCGACGAGACCAGGTTCGCCGTCATCGTCCCCGTCCGCGTCGAGAGAAACAGCTTGACATGCCCCACCTGGGCCNNCCGGGGCCCGCCTCTGGGCAAAGGCCTCCTGCAGGGCCTTCAGATACCGTCCCCCGAAATCCTTCCAGTCGATGTCCGCATCCGACGACAAGCCAAAGTAGCCGTTGAGCCACCCCAGCACGGCCTCTCCTTCGGCGTAAGTGTCATAATCCAGATCGAGAATCCGCCGGCCCGATTCGGTTTCCGTCAGGGCGTCGCCGAGCCAATCCGTGATTCCTTCTCCGTTTTGGCAGGATATAAAAACGACTTTCCGTCCCGGAAATATCGCCTCCAGCAGCGTCTCCAGTTCCCGCCTCTGGCCGGCCGAAAGCAGGTCGCTCTTGTTGACGACGATGCGATCGGCCTCCTCGATCTGCTTGCGATAGATGTACGCGGCGCTGGGGTGCAGCAGGCACGGCCCGCCTTGGAGAACCTCCATCGCCCGCACCGGATCGATCAGCACCGACAGCGGCCCGACGGAAAACACATCGCCATAGCGGTCCTTGACCGGCTGCACGATCGTCGCCGACAGGTCCGTACAGCTCCCCACCGGCTCGGCCAGCAGAACATCGACCGCGGCCGAACCCCGGCTCAGGGCCCCTGCCGCTTCGATCAGCCCGTTGAAGTTGCAGCAAAAGCAACTCCCCGCCACCTCGCTNNTCCACCAGGTCCGGCGCCTGGTCGTTGGTAATCAGGCCCACCCGTTTGCCCGACGCGATCAGTTCCTTCGCCGCGTTGTACAATAAGGTGGTCTTGCCGGCTCCGAGAAATCCGCCCACGAACAACAGCCGCACCGGTTTCATCGCTGTCCCTTTCTCGCAATTTTCATCCTGCTGTGACTTGATTCCAACTCCGATGACTCTCTCATACACCCACGCCCCCGCAACCGCCCCCGCGATAGGGGCCAGAATATACACCGCAAAAAATCCGCCGCGCGGCCCGGGAATCGCGATGCTTCCCCACCCCGCAAACCAGGCGACCAGTCGGGGACCGAAATCCCGCGCCGGATTGAACCCCGCCTGCGTCAGCGGCGCGATCACCGAAATCAAAATCGCGATGGTCAGGCCGATCAGGGCCGCCCATCCGCCATGCGGAACAGAGTTCCGTTTATCCGTTATCGCAAACACGAAAATCGCCAGCAGCCCCGTCCCGATCATCTCGGCCGCAAACGCCGTCGGCATACTCACGCACCCCGCCGCCCAGCCCAAACTTTTCGCGACGGCCGGATTGGGAAAATATTCCCCATAGACCATCGCCGAAAGCTCGCTGCCCGGCTGTCCCCGCACAATCGAATGGGCCGCCTCAAATGCGACCAGCGGCCCGTGGAACAGCGCATACAAAACCGCCGCGGCAAGAATCGCCCCCAGAACCTGCGACAGTATGTAGTGCGGCGCCTTTCGCCACGGAAAATCCCCCCGCACCGCAAAGGCCACCGTCATCGCCGGATTGATATGCGCCCCGCTGACGGCCGCCACCGAATAGATCGCCAGCGCCACCGCCGCCCCCCACACCACCGCCACCTGCCACAGGCCGCTCTGCGCCCCGGTCAGCGCCGACGCATGGACCACCCCGACCCCGAAAAACACCAGGAGAAAGGTCCCCGCCATCTCGGCCAAACTCTCCGAAAGCCATGCCTGTCGCTTCATGATTTCTCCGACAGGGTGGTTCTCATGTGCCCCAGAAGATCGTCCAGCATATCCCGATAATTGAGCAGACTCATCCGCCAGCGCGACAGGCATTGTTTGCCGCGGACTGTCAGGGCATACACGCGCTTGGCCGGGCCGTTATCCGACGGGCTTTTGGCCGACCGAAGCAACCCCTCGGCCTCCATCTTCTTGAGCAGCCGGTACAGCCCCGTGAAATCCGGCAACGAGCGGCGGCAAAACTGAAATTCCTCCAGCCGCTGCTCGATGCCGTAGCCGTGCAGGCCCTTGGGGCAATCCCGCAGGAGCGTCAGCACCGCCGGCCTCAGCATCCGATCCAGCGAGGTGCCCGCACAGATGCAGGTTTTCAATTGCCCTTCTCTATTAGACATACTCTAATAGTAACGCTCGCAAACTCCCCGTCAAGAAATTATTTCGGAAATCAAACCCTCTGCGTTTGACGCTTATCGCCCCGCCTCTTTGACGGGCGTCCCGTAGTCGATCCACACAACCGGCTTACTGGAAATAAAGGATGGCGTGGTTTCGTCCCGCCGCTCCGTCGTCCAGACCTGTCCGGTATGCGTATCCATCACCCACACATACACGGCGCTGGACGAAAGCTGGTACCGCCCCGGCCCCGCCGGCTCCGCCCCCATCGCCCCCATTAGCATCGCCGCCGCCAATCCCAGAACCACCCCTGCCGCCAACATTTTCCCGTTGATCTTCATATCGAATCTCCCTTTTGGAACTCGTACAGAATAACCAATTGACGCTTGTCATTCCCGCAAACGCGGGGAAAAAAGGTGTCAGGTACCTTTTCTGAGAAAACACAAGGACAGCGGAGCTTTTCAACAACCCCGCTGTCCCGAGTTTCTCTGGTTTCCCCGATAACCGATTTCAGGATCAAGGATATATGCGGGTTAGACCTTCATCGCCAGGGGGGCCCAGCCCTTGCGTTGCTCTCGCCAGGCCAGGTCGTTGATCTTCGGGTCGCTGGTGATCACACCGGCCTCGTTCAGTTCGATCTTCTTGCCGGCGCGGGCGCACAGGT
>PMBP01000019.1 GCA_003152975.1 Phycisphaerales bacterium
ATGATTGTCCGCATCTCATTCTGAAATAACTTGCCCTCAACCTTGACAATCCATAGAGACATGGACTATTCTTAAGGTTCGGGCTCAATACGGATCCTTTGGGAAATAGGGAAAACAACAGTGGTCCAAACGGTGTAAACAGAACCAATGCCAAGGGAGGTTGCCATGTTTGTGACAACGACATTTTCGATCGAGGGCTACAAAATCACCGGCTACAAAGGCGTCGTGCGAGGCATCATCGTTCGATCCCCGACCATCATCCAGGGCTTTATCGGCGGCCTTAAAAACATCATCGGCGGCCGAATCGGGGCCTACACCGAGATNNACCCCAAAACCATAGCACAAGCGCTCACTTCGTTCGAGTTCCGATCTATCGGGGTCGAGGGAGTGTTTGTAAGGACGGTTCGTGAACCGCCCATTTGTCATGCCGGCGCAGGCCGGCATCCAGAAGTAGCATCCCGGCGTGTCGGGTGGCTGAAGCCCCGCATGGAGTGTATCCGCTCTTGTCATATCTCGCCGGCAGGGGCCAATCTGTAGGTCAACCACTTTCAGGATGTCATTTCAATCTGGTCAATCCACACCGACCATCCAGTTGTCCGCAAGCGCTGCAAAATCGTTCAGGTTCACCTTGCCATCCGGCGTCGTCGGGGCAATATCTGCAACCGACGCCCCGGTCTTCAGCCAGGCACCCGCCATTACCCGCAGGTCCGCCAGTTCGACTCCTTCCGGACAGACAAAATCGCCAACCGGCCGCGATTCCCACTGTAAACGCGGATAACTCATCCCATCGCAAATCCGCCAGATCGTATCAAAATTCCAACTGGCTGCCGCAAATAGGGTCTTCGAACGCAGTTGCCCGGTCGTCTTTCCCTGGACATCGTCGATCGATCCGCCGGGGCTGCCGATCCCGACATAGGGAGCAACGGCATAGTCCGTATTCCAAAAGCACCCGACGGTTTCAGAACCCCCCGTTCCGCCCGCAAACCCTCCCGTAGTTTGATTTCCGTTCACCCGCCCAACGCAGTAACACGCGGTAATTTTCCCGCCGAAGGCATTTTCACCGACAAAACCCCCGGTCGTCATTTTTCCGGTAACCGGCCCGACGGAGTAACAGTTTCTCACAATCCCGCCTTGATTCGTTCCGACAAGCCCTCCCGTTCGAAAGTTTCGCCCAGTTACTTCGGCACGGGCATAGGAGGCGAGAATCTGTGCCCCGTTGTAGTTAATGCCGACCAGGCCGCCGACATCCTGATCGCCGCTGACCGATCCCTCAAACGAGCAGTTGCTGATGATGCCGGTGGCTGCATTATTCCCCACCAGCCCGCCGACATATAGCTCGATACCCAGGTTGGTCCCCCGGACATGACAATTGAGTAGTTGACCGGCGTTGCTGCCCGCGAGCCCACCCGAATAATTCCCCCCGAAATCCATGGCGAGATTCGTAAGTCTCAGATTCTTGACGATTCCCGAACTTTCAATCTGGCCGAACAGCCCACGCCCAATCACCCCCTTGGAATCCGTCAGGGTATAATTCTGCCCGTCAAAAACGCCCGAAAAGTAATTGATTTTATTAAACGCCGGCGAAGGATAGTCCTGCAAATCGATGTCGTTGGTCATCACAAATTGCTTATCGTGGTCTTCCGCATGGCTCTCGATACTGTCCAGATCAGCGCAATTGGAGATTTTGTACGGATTCCCCGAAGAACCGTTGCCGCCGGAGTATTTTTTCGAGAGCGTCGTATTACCGAAATTGTACGGCCCATAGACATGGTTGGGATCGGTCTGGATGACATACTGGAAATTCGCCGCCGAGCCCGGCAGCGTCTGCGTCCATCCGTCCTTCTGAACCTCGCGCACCCGATAGGTCGCCGGCGAAGGCATATTCTCAAACCGGTAAAAACCGTTCGGGTCGGTCACCGCATTGGGCTCCGATGTCTGGTGGACCCCGTCGCCGTTGGAATCCAGATACACATCCCATCCCGGCAACGCCGGCTCCCCCGCATCCCAAACGCCGTTACCGTTGGAGTCGTTGAATTTATACCCCTGGATATCGCAGGTCACCTCATCAATCGGCGGCGCCGTATAAACCTTGAAATAAAAGTTATAGGCGATCTCCAAATCGGTGAGGAAAAACTCTTCATACAACTCGTCATATTCCCAGAAGTATCGGTCGATCCCTGCTCCGCCCGTGGCCAGGGCGATCCCGGAGGTGGAATTGGAAAACTCAAACGAATACCCGAAAGCCCCGCTGGGAAGATCAAACCGGTCCTTTTCAGGGATCACATATTCAAAAGTCGTAACAAGACCCCGTGTGCTGGGAACCCCGGTCAAGAAAAACTGACGGTGGAAATAACCGATATCCCAGCGATCGGTGTAACGATAAAACCGCACCCGGACGGTCCCGGCCGTAGTGGAGGCGTAACCGAACACGAACTTGCTGATTCGCCCGCCGGGACTGGTTCCATAATCCAGCATTTCGGTATCGGAATACGGGGTGACGACATAACCGGAGTAATTGGAATTGCTGTAAATCAGCGTGTCCGCCCGGACGCCTTGAATTCCAATCAAACAGAACAAACAGACGAATGCCGTAACCATCCCTGGGGCGTGCCTACTTCTCATGATTGATCCTCCCTATTTCCTTTATCTGTAAACCGACCTGTCCCGTTTCAACGACAAAAGCCAAAGTTG
>PMBP01000005.1 GCA_003152975.1 Phycisphaerales bacterium
GGCCGCGGCAACACGCGCACGATTGCGAGCATCGCCGGTGCGGTCGGCGGTGGACTGCTCGGCAACTCCGTCGAGAAATCCCAGAGCAAGACGGTCAGCTACCAGGTCACCGTGCGCATGGAAGATGGCACCAGCCGCACGATTGCCGCCGACACCATGCCCTCCTGGCGTATCGGCGACAAGGTCAAACTGGTCAGCGGCAGCATCGTTTCGCGCTGACTTTCAGCGCCCTCTGGCGGGTTTTGTCTACAATGCCTTACATGAACCGCACTGCTGCCGGTCTTCGGATTTTTTGTCTTCTCGTCTCTGGAGTAGCCAGCGCCGAGAGCCTGACTTCGACTGAAACTCCCGGTCCCGGCCAGGCGTTCAGAGGCTGTGTCGACTGCCCGGAGATGGTGGTGATTCCGGCGGGGATCATGGAAAAGGTCAGGCCCGTGTCAAAAGCCGGTCGGGGAAATGATAAAGGCCAGCAGTACAGCGTTAGCATCCGCAGCTTCGCCCTGGGCAAGACCGAGGTTACACAAGGGCAATGGAAGGCTGTGATGGGCAGCAACCCAAGCAAATTCAGCAAGTGCGGCGACGATTGCCCGGTGGAACGCGTAAGTTGGAATCATGCGCAGGAATTCATTCGCCGGCTTAACCAGAAGACCGGCATGAGCTACCGGCTGCCAAGTGATGCGGAGTGGGAGTACGCCTGCCGCGCAGGCAAGAAAGACAAGTACTGTGGCAGCGAGAAAATCGAGAGCGTGGCGTGGTACGAAAGTAATAGCGGCAAGACTACTCATTCAGTCGCCAGCAAGCAGCCGAATGCATGGGGCCTGTACGACATGACCGGCAATGTGTGGGAATGGACATCCGAACAGTTTGAGGCCAATCGCGTGATCCGCGGCGGCAGCGCCTATTATCCGGCCGACGAATGCAGGACCAACGCCCCCTATCAGTTGGATCCGTTTTTCCGCAGCAGCAATGTCGGCATTCGGCTGGTGCTGGAGGTGGACTGCCCATCGGCGGATTTGACGGGCGACTGCCAGGTGGATCTGGCCGACTTTGCGGTACTGGCGGCCAACTGGCTGGACGACGGAAGTATTCTGGATATGGAGTGGGTCCTGATTAACGATCCGGGCGTTAGCGGCCACGAGGGATTCCGGGGCATGATGGGCAAGTACGAGGTGACCAACGCCCAGTATTGCGAGTTTCTCAACACGGCCAAGGCGACGGGCGATATCACCTTCAACAGCAGCGTGGTTAAGGGGGCCTCCGGCATCAACAAGGGCGAGGATTATGTGGGTGGAACATACTACAATTTGTTGGGTGGGGGATTGGATCTCAACAATCCGCCGGTCACCAACGGCGGCGCGTCCAGGATCCATTACAACGGTACCTCGTTCGTCGTGGACAGCGGCTTTGAGAATCACCCAGTGACCTATGTCACCTGGTACGGGGCGTCGGCCTTCTGCAGCTATTACGGTTATCGCCTGCCGACCGAATGGGAATGGGAGGCCGCGGCCGACTTTGACGGCACCTATCTCTATGGGTATGGTCCCGTGAAGGATACCGCCAAGGCCAACTGCAATGTAACAAACCATCCCGATGGTACCACCGCTGTCGGGGCCTTTGGAACCTACGGATATGGCCTGGCTGATATTTCCGGCAATGTCTATGAATTTACCAATTCCATGGACGGCATCAAATGGGTCCTTCGCGGCGGCGGCTGGGTCAGCGCCGACAACTTCTGCAGCATCTCCAGCCGGATAACATCCCATCCGGACAGCGGGAATTACGACCGCGGCTTCCGCGTGGTCCGGGACACTCCGTAATCCGATTCAGGGCTGATCGGGTAACAGCCATTCGGCCGCAACAACCAGCAGATCGTCCAGGCCGACGAAGCAATCCTGCCCGCCAAGATCCGCCTCCACCGGATGCGGACCCGCGTAACATTTCATGCTTGACATTCTCCTGATTGGTTGGTATAGTGATTCCGGATTCACGGAGAGGTGATGACAGTACGGCAAATTGACGGAACGATCCAAGGCACGCCCTGCTTTGGCCATGTCGGTTTGGTTGCCCCCCTCAATAATGTGTCGGACCGTCTGTCCGGATACCCTAACCCATTCGTTCGTACATCGTGGAGAGTCGGAACATGAAAAAGGCCCTGTGGATCGTATGGTGTTGTTCGGTTCTATTGGCTCTGCCGATTTTTGCCGTGTGCCCCTCGGCCGACCTGACGGGAGACTGTCGGGTGGATCTGGCAGATCTGGCCGTGCTGGCGTCGCAATGGCTGGCCGACGGAAACCCCGTGGATATGGTGTGGGTGTCGATCGACGATCCGGGAGTTGCGGGCCATGAGGCCTTTAAGGGCGAGATGAGCAAATACGAGACGACGAATGCCCAGTATTGTAAATTTCTCAACGCCGCGCTCGCTTCCGGCGAGATAACGGTTTACCATGACATCGTGTACGCCACCAGCGACACCGGTCATTCTCAGCCCTATTTTTGCACAGAGGCCGCAAGTTCAAACAGCCAAATCACCTATTCCGGTGACACCTTCAGCGTTCGTAGCCGGGATGGCTATAGAATGGACAATCATCCTGTTGTCATGGCGAGTTGGTATGGAGCGACCGCTTTCTGCAATTTTTACGGCTGCCGGCTGCCTACCGAGTGGGAATGGCAGGCCGTAGCGGACTATGACGGCAGCTATACCTATGGCTGCGGGACAAGCATTGATTCCACCAAAGCAAATTACTGGCCGAATAATCCACTCGGCCTGACCCGTAATCCTTTTACATCGCCGGTTGATCATTATCCGGCCTATGGTTACGGGATGTGCGATATGGCAGGCAATGTCTGGGAATGGACCAGCAGTATGTATGACGCAAGCAATCGTGTGATTCGCGGTGGCGGCTGGGGCCACGACGATTACTACTGTACGGTCTCGTACAGGTACTGCGGCGACCCGTACGGCACATCCTACTACGCCATAGGGTTTCGAGTGTGTCGTTGAGTGATTTTGTCTCCTGGATTTTTCGTGACCCTTTGCTCTGTATTTTGAGAGGAAAGAAGGATGGAAAAGCGATTGGCAATGGCTGTTATCGTCGCGATGCTTGCGATGACCGGCTCAGCGCAGGCGGGTGGAATCGCCACGGTTTACACGCAGAACTTCGAATCCGGGACGCTCGGGGCCGAGTGGAGCGGGGCCGGGACGCTGGAATCGCCCGAGGGACTGGGTGCCTTCGGCTTTGGGAACTGGCACCTCATGAGCAAAAGCACAGCCCCCAGCATCCTGACGCTGGCGGGATTGCCGCCGCATACCTCCCTGACGCTGTCGTTCTCGCTGGCGATATGGGACAGCGTCGATGCCTGGCAGGGCGACCGGTTCCAGGTCAAGGTCGATGACGCTTTCGTCATCGACGAGGTGTTCGGCAACTATGTGATCAGCGACCTCGGTCAAAGTGTCGGTCCCGGCGTGCCGCTGACTCCGGATTTTACCGCTTACATGTTGCCGAATTATGGCTACGGAGACTTTCGCGACAGCGCCCGTGCCGTGTCGATCACGATTCCGCACTCGGCATCGACGGCGACCCTTTCGTTCCAATATCCGGCCATGCAGCCGTGGCCGGACGAAACATTCGGCCTCGACAACATCGTGATCACCGTCCCGTGCCAACTGCCCGCCGATTTGTCCGGGGACTGTTTTGTGGACATGAAGGATTTTGTCTTGTTCGCATCCGGGTGGCTGCGGGAGGACTGTGTCACACCGGATTGGTGCGGGGGAGCGGACATCGACGCCTCGGGCAGTGTCGGGATGAAAGACCTTGCGGAGCTGGCGACGCAATGGCTGACGGGCGTTGGGATCTGATGGGTCAATGACAAGTGAATAACCTGCCGCCACGGCATCGTGTCGCACGGGCAGAAACAACAAACACCAAAAAGGACAAAAGCATGAAGATGACAAGCAACATGTTGGCAATGTGTGTGATGGCCGCCGTACTGGCGATCGGGTCGGTAACGCAGGCGGCCATCACCATCGACACCGTTGCCGTTGGCAACGCGGGAAACGCCGGTGAGCTTTCAGGTGCGGGAGTTGCGGGCGGCTTTGGTCCTGATCGGATCTGCGGCTCCGTAAGCTACAACTACAACATCGGCAAGTATGAAGT
>PMBP01000092.1 GCA_003152975.1 Phycisphaerales bacterium
CCAGCCGGCCATCAACAAGGGAGACACCCTGCTGGGCCGCGATGCCACCCTCACAAGTTATTTTCCCCTCGTGCAGGAGGGCCGGTATCTGATTTGGGGCTTTACGGCGCCGCCGTCCGTTCTGACCCAGACCGGCAAGGATTTGTTCGTCAACGCCGTTCGGCTACTGCTGACGACCTGTTATTCTCAGTTGCCGACGCCGCAGCTTGTCGCCACCGGCTCGGAAGTGTTTAACAGCGATTTGATTCAATACAATCTGCGGATTTCCAACTGGTACGATTTCCCCGATCAGNNTGTTCGAGACCTCGCCCGACCTGCCGCCGTGCGGATTGAACACACAATCCTCGCGGACCTGGGTGGATATCTACACCGTGGAGGGCGGATATCTGGGTGGCTTCTGCGCCTTCGGACAGGCGTCGGATCTGACGAAGTTGTGGTTTACGCTTCCCAACGGTCAGAATCCGCCGATGGTACAAGTCCGTCTGTATGATCGTCGCTGCAACTCCTATTATTACTCGACGGTGGCGATCCCGCGGTTGGATCCATTCTATACCCATACGATCCTGAACAACATTATTTCCTCCAACACCGGCGCCGGGATTTTCTACTATAGCTTCATGAACGAAGGCCAGATCCTCTACAACGATGTCTGGGGCAACAGTCAGGATTATCACAACAACTGCACCGGCAACACCACCTTCACGCCGCAGCCGGGCACCGGCCAGATCAGCGCCGACCCGCTGTTTGCCGACAGTATCTACCACCTCGGCAAAACCTCGCCCTGCCGCGATACCGGCCATCCGGGACCGGAATACTTCGATCCCGACGCCACCCGCAACGACATGGGCGCCTACGGCGGCCCCAACGCATCGGGCCAGGGACAGTTCAGCGGCAGCGGATTCATCTTCACCTCCGTCGGCAATATCCCAACCTCGGAGATCTTGCAGAACACCGCCAGTCCTTCGCTGGGCCTGGCCAATGTCTCCCCGGCCGTGGCGGGTTTGCTGGGTATCCCTCAGTACTTTGATGCGCCCTTTGGCGGCGGGCTGTATATCAACGGCCTCTTCGGCGATGTCGATATCGCCAACGGCGTCCGCTACTACCAGATCCTGATGGCCAAGTGGGTCGGCGATACCGCACCGGCGGCCGGAGACTATGCCCCCCTGCATGACTCGCTCTACAAGGTCAAGTACCTTCCCCAGCCCGACGGCACGGTCCTGATCCAGTATGTCAACCTCGGCGCCAAGACCATCATGGGCACCGACAACCTCTATGAGTTGACCTATCATGAGTGGTGGTCCAACCTGGACCTGCGGATCATCTGGGACACCACACAGGCGGCCAACGGCAAGTACACCCTGACCTTCAAGGCCTTCCGCGAGAATCCGATGGTACCGGGCACGCTGATCCAATACTACCCGATGCCCAACACGCTCGATCACCTGACGCTGATGGTCAACAACACCTACTGCAACGCGACCATCAACAAGGTCATGTACAACAACAATGTCGAGATCCCCGCATGCGGCATGATTGGCTTAAACAGCAACACGGAGAACCTCAAGTTCGACATCACCGCTCAGCACCCCGACGGTTACCTGCGATATTGGGTATTGGATGCCTATTACGGCAAGAACCAATACGCCGGCAGGATCGCTTCGTCGTTCTATCCGGGCGTGGTGCCGCCGAACAACTGGCCGGGCGTGGTCAACGCCGTGTATAACTCCTCGGACGGCGTGCTGGTCCCGTGGCAGGATTGCGCCTACCAGTTTTACCTGTGGGCGGGCAGCCGCATCACCAACGGCTTCAACTACCTCGACTATCAGCCGTATTCCGACAGCTTCAGCGACCACTACTACATCTCGATCGGCAACTGCGCCTGGTGCAGCGGGGCGGATATCAACCGCGACGGCACGGTCAATCTGGCCGACTTCGCGGCCCTGGCTTCCCAGTGGCTCCGAACCTGCGGACCCACCTGTTCTATCGATTGAGTCGTTAATCGAAAACGCATTATGAATGACGCGCGGGGAGGATTCCCATCCGGGGATCCTCCCCGTTTTCATTGATGAGATTTGATCGTTATGCCTTTTTTCACCGCCAAGACACAAGCGGCTGTGTTTGAAGTCAAACGGTTTTTAGACATGGCGCATTTTTCGGAGTTCCAGAATGTTGGATTGGCCAACATGATATTCAGGATGACCCGTAGTTTTCGCAGACAGGCGGTCAGGACGACATTGAAAGATTTTCCATTGTGTTTCAGGCGTTCGGCAAATTCATGGATATGAGGATTGCAGCGCATGGCAGTCAGGGCCGCCATGTAGAGGGCCGAGCGGACCTCTTTTCGGCCTCCTCCGATATGGGCCCGCATCGTTCGATTGCCGGACTGGCGGGTTTGCGGCGCCACGCCGATCAGCGCGCCAATCGGATGGCGGTTCATCCCCCAAGCCGGCGGCCTTGCACATCTGCCCCGGCATCTTCCAGACCACATACGCCAAAAAACACACCAGGATATGGGCCTGTACCCAGGCCGTCAGGGGCGGGCCGTCAAGCGGACGGGTCGTGTTGCCCTCCTGATAGCTGTGGGTATCGAGGGACTCACCTTTCAAACCTTTCGCACCTTATTCGTCCCCCACTTGCCTCCTGCCTCTTGCCTCGGGTCCATGTCCCGGCTACAATACCCAAAACGGATACACAAAGGACGACCCATGACGGCCCCCGACATCATAGCGCAACTCGTCGAGCGGTTCGATCGCAACCGCGACCAAGCCCGCTCCGACCGCTACAACGAAACCCAGCTCCGCCGCGAATTCCTCGACCCCTTCTTCGACGCCCTCGGCTGGGATGTGAGCAACCTCTCCGGCCACGCCGACGCCTATAAGGATGTCATCCACGAGGACGCCATCAAAGTCGGCTCGGCCACCAAGGCCCCCGACTACTCCTTCCGCATCGGCGGCACCCGAAAATTCTTCCTCGAAGCCAAAAAGCCCGCCGTCGATATCAAGACCGATCCCGGCCCCGCCTTCCAGCTCCGCCGCTATGCCTGGTCCGCCAAACTCCCCCTGTCGATCCTCACCAACTTCGAAGAGCTGGCCGTCTATGATTGCCGCGTCAAACCCGCCCACTTTGACAAGGCCTCCGCCGCCCGCGTCAAGCTCATCCCCTACACCAAATACCTCGCCGAATGGGACCAGATCGCCGACATCTTTTCCAAATCCGCCGTCCTCCAGGGCTCCTTCGACAAGTACGCCCGCACCGCAAAGACCAAACGCGGCACCGCCGAGGTGGACGACGCNNTTCCTCCGCATCGCCGAAGACCGCGGTATCGAGCCTTCCAACCAGTTACTCGGTCTAATCAACGGCCCCGATATTTACCAGCGCATGCTGACCCTGTTCTGCAAGGCCGATGACCGCTACAATTCAGGGCTTTTCCACTTCAACAAAGAAAAGGACCGCCCAGAAGGTCCCGACGAACTGACCCCCTCTCTGAAAATAGATGATAAAGTCCTCAAAGACATCATCAAATCCGTTTATTACCCCTGTCCCTATGTATTCAATGTCCT